>JBBDWV010000014.1:22031-169394 GCA_040902655.1 Mycobacteriales bacterium | reverse complement strand
CGGGCGCGGGCTTGGTGGCGGGCGCGGGCTTGGTGGCGGGCGCGGGCTTGGTGGCGGGCGCGGGCTTGGTGGCGGGCGCGGGCTTGGTGGCCGGTGCGCGATTCGCCTGCTCCGGGAGAGCCGGGGCCTTGGCCTTGGCCGCCTCGGACACCGCAGCACCGTCGACGCCGTTGGCCTTGGCCGCCTCGGACACGGCAGCACCGTCGACGCCGCCGTTGCGCGCGTCCGCACTCACGGTGGAGCCGAAGCTGCCCTCCTCCGGCGCATCGACCTCGCCCTCCGGTGCCTCGACCTCGCCCTCCGGCGCCTCGACCTCGCCCTCCGGCGCCTCGACCTCGCCCTCCGGCGCTTCGACCTCGCCCTCCGGCGCCTCGACCTCGCCCCCCGCGCCGGCGATGCCGGTGGTCGTGTCCTCGGCGCCGGAGCCGTCCACCGACGACGGGGCGGTCACCGAGGGCTCGTCGGACAGGCTCGGGACCGGCAGCACGCCGGTGGCGCCGGCGGTGCCGATCACGGCGGCTGCGGCGGCGGTACCGACGGCCGCCTGGGTGGCCACCCCTGCAGCCGTGAACTTGGCCATGAGGGTAGCGAGAAGAGTGGCAGACATGAGCGTTCCTCCAGTTCGACGGCCCCGATGCCTTCGAGAGGCCGGTGGCTCTGCTGACCGCCGTCGCCGACGGGTCGCCATTTCGTTGGCGGCGAGTGCCGCTCGACAGTGACATCGTCACCGCACCGGCGAAACGTTTCACCTTCCAGGCAGGATGACGAAAAGGGACCAGACGGGTAGGGCCGGACGGCTCAACACCGGCCTCAGTTGTGCGGCTGGCACTCGACGGGCTAGAGTGCCAACAGCAGCTCGGCCCCTGACCCCCGCGACGGCAGGACGCCGGCTCCGCCCACGCCCGTTCTGTTGCTCAACCAGGAGGCATCGTGACTACTGCGACCAAGGTCGCCATCAAGCCGCTCGAGGACCGCATCGTGGTCCAGGCGAACGACGCGGAGAGCACCACCGCGTCGGGGCTCGTCATCCCGGACACGGCCAAGGAGAAGCCCCAGGAGGGCACCGTCCTGGCCGTCGGACCGGGTCGCTTCGAGGACGGCAAGCGCATCCCGCTCGACGTCAAGGTCGGCGACAAGGTGCTCTACAGCAAGTACGGCGGTACCGAGATCAAGTACTCCGGCGAGGAGTACCTCGTGCTCTCCGCCCGCGACGTGCTCGCCGTCATCGAGGGCTGAGACCACCCCTACCCACGCTTGAACTGACGCCCCGGCACCCCACGCGGGGGCCGGGGCGTCGCTCTTCTGGAAGGAACACGCATGGCCAAGACCCTCGCTTTCTCCGAGGACGCCCGCCGCTCGCTCGAGCGCGGCGTGGACGCCCTCGCCAATGCCGTCAAGGTGACGCTCGGCCCGAAGGGCCGCAACGTCGTGCTCGCCAAGGCCTACGGCGGCCCCACCATCACCAACGACGGCGTCACCATCGCGCGTGACGTCGAGCTCGACGACCCGTACGAAAACATGGGTGCCCAGCTCGCCAAGGAGATCGCCACCAAGACCAACGACATCGCGGGTGACGGCACCACCACCGCCACCGTGCTCGGCCAGGCGATGGTGCACGCCGGCCTGCGTGCCGTTGCCGCTGGCGCCAACCCGATGAGCCTCAAGATCGGCATCGACGCCGCCGTCGAGGCCGTCCACGAGGCGCTGCTCAAGGCGGCCACCGAGGTGCTGACCCACGACGAGGTCGCCGCGGTCGCCGCCATCTCCGCCCAGGACGCCCTGGTCGGCCAGCTCGTCGCCGAGGCGATCGACAAGGTCGGCAAGGACGGCGTCATCACCGTCGAGGAGAGCCAGGCCACCGGCCTCGAGCTCGAGCTGACGGAGGGCATGCAGTTCGACAAGGGCTACATCAGCCCGTACTTCGTCACCGACGCCGAGCGGATGGAGACCGTTCTCGAGGACGCTTTCGTGCTCCTCGTCAACGGCAAGGTCAGCGCGCTGGCCGAGCTGCTGCCGCTGCTCGAGAAGATCGTGCAGGCCCAGAAGCCGCTGCTCATCGTGGCCGAGGACATCGACGGTGAGGCGCTGTCGACGCTGGTCGTCAACGCGATCCGCAAGACGCTGAAGGTCGCCGCCGTCAAGGCGCCCGGCTTCGGCGACCGCCGCAAGGCGATGCTCCAGGACATCGCCGTGCTCACCGGCGGCCAGGTCATCTCCGCCGAGGTCGGTCTCAAGCTCGACCAGGCAGGCCTCGACGTGCTCGGCAAGGCCCGCACCGTCACGGTCACCAAGGAGCTGACGACGATCGTCGACGGCGGCGGGTCCACTGCCGAGGTCGCCGGCCGCGTCGCGCAGATCAAGCAGGAGATCGAGAACAGCGACTCCGACTGGGACAAGGAGAAGCTGCAGGAGCGGCTCGCCAAGCTCTCCGGCGGAGTCGGCGTCATCAAGGTCGGCGCCCACACCGAGACCGAGCTCAAGGAGCGCAAGCACCGGCTCGAGGACGCCATCTCGGCAACCAAGGCCGCGATCGAGGAGGGCATCGTCCCCGGTGGTGGCGCTGCGCTCGTGCATGCCGCCGGCGTGCTCGAGGGCGACCTCGGGCTCGAGGGTGACGAGCGCACCGGCGTGCGCATCGTGCGTTCCGCGCTGGACGAGCCGGCCTACTGGATCGCGGCGAACGCCGGTATGGAGGGTCGGGTCGCCGTGAACCGGGTCCGCGAGCTCGGTGCCGGTCAGGGCCTCAATGCCGCGACCGGAGAGTACGGCGACCTGGTCAAGCAGGGCATCGTCGACCCGGTGAAGGTCTCCCGGAGTGCCGTCCGCAACGCGGCCTCGATCGCCAGCATGCTGCTGACGACCGAGACGCTCGTCGCGGACAAGCGCGAGGAGCAGCCGGCCGACGCCGGCCACGGCGGCCACGGGCACGCGCACTAGCGCGGGTCTGGTTCGCTCGGCTCTGCCGAGATCCCGCTCGTACGACGGCCCGGTACCCCTTCTGCGGGGTGCCGGGCCGTCGCGCGTCCGGAGGTCTGGTTGCCGCCGCGGGTGTCCAGCGCCGTCGAGCCTGAGCAAGATCTTCGGAACATCCACAGGACCCTGGCCCTGTGGATGTTCCGAAGATCTTGGTCTCGTGTCGATGCCCCGGGATCAGCGCCTGGGGGTCTTGATCAGTGCAGCCAGCTCGAAGTGCATCGGGTCGGTGTACTGCCAGTCGCCGCCCCAGCGAAAGCCCCAGCGCTTGAAGATGTTCACGACCTCCGGGTGCATGGTCCCGGCGATGCCCCGGTAGTTCTTGGAGGCGTCCATGTCGATGGCGATGCCCCAGGTGTGCAGCGAGATGGAGTTCTCGGGGTTGCGCTCGATGAAGCGCGGGACATAGCAGCCGTCGTACGTCGACAGCGTGTGCGCCAGCCCCGCGTCGACTACGTCCTGGAGGGCGCCGCGCAGCTGCGGGATCATCAGCCGGTGGCAGCTCACCCGGCCCATGATCGGGAGGGTCGTCGTCTGGATGTTGCGCCGGACCCAGGCGGCGTCGGGCTGGATCGTGCCGTCGGGGTAGTAGCGGTAGGAGAACGCACCGAACGCCTTGGCAGCGCGACTGCCGGTCAGGAACGCGACCGGGTTGGCCGCCGGCGGCGTGAGCAGGTCCACAGCCGCGCCGTCGCCGGTGACGGCCCTGACCTTGCCGGCCAGCGCGACCGGGTCCATGCCCTTCGGGGCCGTGAGCAGCATCCCGGTAGCGGACGGCAGGCCCAGGGCCCGGCCGGTCTCGCTGTCGACGATCAGGTCGCTGCCGGGCACGCCGGTCGTGGCCAGCGCGCCGAGACGCAGCGGCAGGTCCGGCCCTCCGGCCTTGGCAGCGACCCGCACCTCCTTGCCCAGCGCGAGCGCGAGGGCCTTGGCTCCCTCGTGAGAGGCGACGGCCTCGCCGCGGGCGACGGCCTGCCAGACGGCATCGGACTCGGCGGTGCCCTGCGCCGCGAACGTGCGGAACGTCGAGGGATCCACGCCGACGGCCCGGACGTCCTTGCCGCCGATGCGGACCGTGCCGGTACGGAAGACGACGTGACCGCCCTCGGTGGACAGGCCACCCAGTTTGTCGACAGCGGTGGGGGAGAAGGTGCGGGGGCCCGCGACGAGCACGTCGGGACGCAGCCGCTGACCCAGCGGTTTGACGGCAAGCGCGACCGGCGGTCGGGCCCGGGCCGCGGCGGTGGCCGGTGGTGCGGCCGAGGCGGCCGGGGAGGCAGCGGCGTGCAGCGCCTCCGCGGGGGGCTCGACCGATTGCGGCCCGCCGGTCGAGCAGCCGGCCAGGAGGACCATGCCGAGCAGCGCCGCCCAGCGCGCTCCGCGAACCGGGACCCGCAGCCCGGAGTTCGCTGGACGATCGGGCGGGAAGGACACGGCAGGACGCTCCCGGTGGGGCCGGCGGACGAGCAGAGCCCCGGGCGGGGACTCGCTGCGACCAGACGATACGGGAACGTGACGGTCAGCGCAGGCCCACTGTCACAGGGCGGTCCCGGGCGGTGTCAACTGGCCGCAGGGCTGCCCGGGCGGTGTCAGCTGGCGGCAGGCACCTGCTGCGCACCGGCGTCCTCGCGGTCGTGCTCGGACATCCCGCCCCAGATCCCGTACGGCTCCCGGACGCTGAGTGCGTGCGTGCGGCAGGCGAGCAGCACGGGGCATCCGGCGCAGACGGCCTTGGCGGCTGCCTCGCGGCCGGCTCTGCGCGGCCCCCGTTCGCCCTCCGGGTGGAAGAACAGCGAGGGATCGTGGCCGCGACAGGCGCCCTTCAGCTGCCACTCCCAGACCTCGACCTGCGGCGCAGGCAGGCGCGAGATGTCCGTCATGAGCTGTCCCCTCTCTTCGGGAGCCGGGATCGAGGGCTCCGTCTGGGTCGTGCCGGAGCACGTCACGACTTCTCCTTCGTCCAGGGACGCCGAGGGGATGGGGAGGAGCCGGCTGCGTTTCTGCGCCGGTCGCCCCCGGCTCTCCCAGCTGCTCTCCCGCGCCGCTCGGCGCGGCCGATTACCCTGCGCCCGTGACCGAACCCGGGGACCTCACCCGCCTGCTCGCCAGCGGAGAGCACGCCGCCTTCCACGGCAAGCCCGCCGCGGCCGTGGGTGTCCTCGAGCAGGCGGTCGTCCTCGCCCAGTCGCAGGGGCGTTCGGCCGAGATGGCCGCCGCCGGCTGGCTGCTCGGGGTGGCCCTCGCCGCCGGCGGTCGGTACGGCGGTGCGCTCACGGTGCTCTCCCCGCTGGTCGACGCCGGGCGCGTCCCGGACGCACGGCCGGAGAGTCGGCTGTTCGCGGCCCTGGCCGCCGCCACGATCGCCAGCGTGCACCGCCAGCTCGGCCGGCATGCCGTCGCCCGCGCCTCCGACCTGGAGGCGCTCGCCCTGACCGACGGTGCGGGAGAAGCGGCGTTCGACGCGTTGGTCGGGCTGGCCTCCGACGCCGTCGGGCTGGACGAGCCCGACGAGGCCTCCGGGCGGCTCGAGCAGGCGCGGGCCCTCGTCCCGAATCGTGCCGACGAATGGTGGCGCCAGCGGGTCCGGCTGGGGTGGGCCGAGGCCGAGGTGCAGCTGCTGGACGGGCAGGTCGACGAGGCGGTGGACACCGCCCGGGGCGCGGTCGACCGGGCAGAGCAGGCGCGCGCGCCGCGGCACGTCGCGAAGGGACTGCTCATCCTGGGCATCGCGCAGGTGAGCGGCGGGACCTCCCGCGAGGCCGGCCGCGACGGGGATGCGGCAAGCACGCTGCGGAGGGCGGCGACGCTGGCCGAGTCGCTGGGCACCGTCCCGCTCGTCTGGCCGGCCCGGGCGCTGCTCGGCGCGCTGATCGCGGAGGACGACGCGGCGGAGTCGGTCAGGAGTCTGGCCACCGCGCGGTCGGCCGTCCTGACGCTGGCTGCCGATCTGCCGCCGGGTGTCCGAGCCGACTGGCTCGCCCGTCCGGACATCGCCACCCTGCTGGAGGGCTGAGCCCGACCAGTCCACGCACGGGAGCGCTCACGTCCGGGGGTCCACCTGCCGATGGCTTGTACAGAGCCGCGTACCGGGCGCAGGCTGTGCACACGAGGACGGGAGTGCCGATGCTCGACGCGATGCCCGTGCCCGTGCCGACGCAGGCGCGCCTGGCCCCGCCCGACGCCGGGTCGCTGCTGGCGGCGGCCGACGCCGATGCCGACGCCGTCGCCGACCGCCTGCACGATGGTGCGCTCCAAGCCTTGTTGGTCGCCCGCTACGCCGCCGACGCCGCCGTCCGAGGCGCCGACCCCGCACTCGCGCGCGAGGCGGTCCAGGACGCCCTGGTCACGCTGCGCCGGGCGGTCTGGCAGTTGCGTCCCCGCGGAGGTGAGGACCTGCCGGTCGCGCTCGCCGACCTGTCGGCCCAACGGGCCCAGGCCGGTGCACCACCGCTCGACCTCGCGCTGGACAGTTCGGTCGCGGCGGCTCTCCCACCCGCCGCCCGCCGGGCCGCGTACCGCTTCGTCCAGGCCGCGGCGCCGGCAGCCGGTCCGGCGGCCGTTCGGCTGACCCACGAGGGCGACTGCGCCCGGCTGTCGGTCACCGGCATCCCTGCCGACGTCGCCGGCTGGACCGCCCGGGCCGCCGCACTCGACGGCCGCTTCGAGGTCTGCGGCGCCACCAGCCGACTCGTCCTCCCCCTGACCCGCTCCGAACCCGAAGGTGACCGATGACCACCGTCCTCATCTGCGACGACCACCGGATCGTCCGGGAGGGCCTGCGGCAGTTCGTCGCGGGTGTCCCCGGCGTCAACCGCGTCGACACCGCCGCCAGCGGCGAGGAGGTGCTGGCCCGGTACGAGCACGAGCAGCCGGACCTGGTCCTCATGGACGTACGGATGCCCGGTCTGGGTGGCCTGGAGACCACCCGGCGGCTCGTCGCTGCGCACCCGACGGCCAAGGTCATCATGTTGACCGCCGCCGACGACCGCGAGCAGGTGGCAGCCGCCGTCTCCTCCGGCGCTCGGGGCTATCTGCTCAAGGACGTCAGTCATGAGGAGTTGTGCGCCGCCGTCGCACATGCCCTGGACGGTGCCGACCTCGTGGAGCCCTCGCTGCGTCGCGCCCTGAGCAGCGCCCGCGACGCGTCGCGCAGCACGCCGCCCGGAGGCCAGCTCACCGAGCGTGAGCTGCAGGTACTGACCGGCATGAGCCAAGGCAAGAGCAACGGGCAGATCGGCAAGGACCTCTACCTGTCGGAAGACACCATCAAGACCCATGCCCGCCGGTTGTTCCGCAAGCTCGGGGTCAACGACCGCGCGCAGGCCGTGGCGCTGGGCTTCCGCCGCGGCCTGGTCAACTGAGCGGATGTAACAGTGCGCGGCCTCGGCACGACATCCCAGGTGGTGGACGAAGTCTCCGCACTGGTCCCTCCCGCACGCAGGGGAGAGCCGGTGGCCGTGGAACAGCTCCTCGCCCACCTGCGCCCCGGAGTCCTGCGCTACTGCCGCGCCCGGCTGGGGCGCACCGCCGGTACGTACGAATCGGCCGATGACGTGGCCCAGGAGGTGTGCATGGCGGTGGTCAAGGCGCTGCCCGGCTATGTGGACAAGGGCGCGTTCAGGGCGTTCGTGCACGGCATCGCCGCCCACAAGGTCGCCGATGCCCAGCGCGCCGCCTACCGCGACCGCAGCGACGCGACCGACCGGCTGCCCGACCGGGCCGATCCGGGCGCCGGGCCCGAGGACCAGGTGCTCGCCGACGAACGGGCGCAGGCGGCGCGAGCACTGCTGGACCGACTGCCACCGGCGCACCGGGAGATCCTGCTGCTACGCGTCGTCAGCGGTCTGACCGCCGAGCAGACCGGCCAGGCGCTGGACATGACTCCCGGTGCCGTCCGCGTCGCCCAGCACCGCGCGCTGTCCCGTCTCCGCACGCTCGCCCAGACCGCCGGACTGGAGGTTGTCGCATGACCGACGACGACCCGCTCGACCTGGTTCAGGTGGCTGCCGACGAGGCGGCGCTGGAACGCGCCCGCACCGCCCGCGCCGCCGGCGACGACGACCCCGGGCTGTCGCTGCTGGTCGACCTGCTCCGCGACGTCAGTTCGCAGACGCCGCAGGCTGCGCCCCTGGGACACGGTTCCTCCACGGTGCTGACCCTTGCCAGCGAGTCGACGCCGGACCGGCGGCTGGTCCGCAGCGGCGGCGTCGTCGCGCTCGTGACGGCGGGCGTGCTCACGCTCGGCGGCGTGGCGGCAGCGAGCACACTGGTACCGCAGGGCAACCCGCTGCACGGCCTCGGAACGGTGGTGCGCGCCGCGGCCGGCGCCGTCGTCGGCGCGGTCACCCTGCCCGAGCCGCCCCCCGGCAGCTCCGAGGACTCCCGTCCCGCTGCCGCGCCCGTTCCGTCGACCGGTACGCCGTCGCCCGCCGTCGCGGCGCCGGCCCCGCCCGGCGCGGCTCGTACGCCCGCTCCCGGTTCGACGGCCGCGGCCGTCGCCCGCTCGCAGGCCGCCGCCCGGCAGGTGACTGCACTGCTCGACGCCGCCGAGGCGCTGCTGGCGGACGGTCGCACGGCCGCCGCCCGCGCCCGGCTCGACACCGCCGAGCGCCGGCTGGCCGAGGTGCTGCCGGCCGATGCCGACCCGCTGGCGCAGCGGCTCGCCGAGCTGCGGAGGCGTGCCGACGAGGCGTCCGCCCAGCCGGCTCCCGCGCCTGCGTCCGAGCGGCCGAAGCCCGACACGAAGCCGGCGAAGCCCGATGCCAAGCCGGACGCGAAGCCGGACGACAAGCCGGACGCGAAGCCCGCCGCCGAGCCCGACGCGAAGCCCGACGACAAGCCCGACGCAAAGCCGGACGCGACGCCGGGGCAGCCCCAGCGCACGTCGCCGGTGCGCACAAAGGGGCGCAGCGGCGGCTAGAGTGAATTGCCTCCCCCCCTGCCGACCGGGAAGGCGCAGATGATCCCCTCCGAGGAGCCCGCGGCGGCGGACCGGGACGCCTACGACGCGAAGTTCCCGATGCTGGGGCTGACCTTCGATGACGTCCTGCTCCTGCCCGCCGCCAGTGACGTCATCCCGAGCGAGGCCGACACCACGACCCGCCTGTCGCGCGGGATCACCCTGCGCACCCCGCTGCTGTCGAGCGCGATGGACACCGTGACCGAGGCTCGGATGGCGATCGCCATGGCCCGGCAGGGCGGCGTCGGGGTGCTGCACCGCAACCTCTCGATCGAGGACCAGGCTACCCAGGTCGACCTGGTCAAGCGCTCCGAGGCGGGCATGGTGACCAATCCGGTGACCTGTTCCCCGGACGACACCCTGCTCGACGTCGACCGGCTGTGCGGCCGCTACCGGATCTCCGGCCTGCCGGTCGTTGACGGCACCGGGGTCCTGCTCGGCATCGTCACGAACCGCGACACTCGCTTCGAGACCGACCAGTCGCGCCGGGTCACCGAGGTCATGACGCCGATGCCGCTGGTGACCGCGCGCGAGGGCGTCAGCGGACCGGATGCCCTGGCGCTGCTGCAGAAGAACAAGATCGAGAAGCTGCCGCTGGTCGACGGGGCGGGCCGGCTGCGTGGGCTGATCACGGTCAAGGACTACGTCAAGCGCGACCAGTACCCGCTCGCGACCAAGGACGCCGATGGCCGGCTGGTGGTCGCGGCGGCGGTCGGCGTGGGCGACGAGGCGTTCAAGCGCGCGATGGCCCTGGTCGAAGCCGGCGTCGACGCGGTCGTCGTGGACACGGCCCACGGGCACGCCAAGGCCGTGGCCGACATGGTCGCGAGGGTCAAGACCTCGGCCGCCGGTGTCGACGTCATCGGCGGCAACATCGCGAGCCGGGCCGCCGCGCAGGCACTGATCGACGCCGGCGTCGACGCGGTCAAGGTGGGAGTGGGGCCGGGCTGCTTTGCCGCCGGGACGCGCGTGCTGATGGCCGATGCGACCTACAAGTGCATCGAGGACGTGGTCGAGGGGGACCGCGTCATCACCATGCACGGCAAGCCCGCGACAGTCCTGAAAAGCTGGTGCACCGGGGTGCGGGAGGTCATGGGATTGCGCCACGTCGCCTCCGGTGACATGACGTTCGCGACGTCGGATCACCGCTTCTACACCGGCGACCTGTCCTCCGTGAGCCCCGCGACCGTCAGCTCCCGCGGCTACGCCAAGGCGCTCGCCCAGCCGACCAGGAGCGGCCAGTCTGAGCTCGACTGGAAGGAGCTCGGAGATCTCGGGCGAGACGTCCTGCTGACCCCTCGCCACGTCGCGTTCGAGTTGCCGGACGGCTTCGAGATCAGCTTGGCGGACCACGCCGTCCGTACCCAGCGGCAGCTCGACCGCTACGAGCGCATCATTTCTCAGACGGAGGATCTCGGGTTCCTGCTCGGCACGTTCCTCGGCGACGGCCACGCTTTCGTCAACGGCAGCGGCCGCTCGGACATCGGGCGTGTCTCGTGGTACTTCGGCGCCCATGAGGTGGAACTCGCCGAGCGCCTGAGCGACGTCGTCGCGCGGGTCACGGGTGTACGTCCTGTCGACGGCGGAGTCAGGGGCGGGTGCCGGCACCTGCACCTGTATTCCCTCCAGTGGGCTCGGCTGCTGGCGCGCTGCGGCAAGAAGACCGACAAGCACCTGCCGGCGGAGTGGATGTGCACCGACCAGGACTACCTGCGCGGTCTGCTCGAGGGGCTGATTGCCTCGGACGGCTTCGTCGAACAGGGCGGGCGCCTGGTCTTCCGTAACACCTCCCGCGCTCTCGTCGAGTTGTTCGGCGTGCTCTGTCTGCTCGTGCACGGGACGCTCCCGAACGTCGAGCCGGTCGCGGCCTCGGCGGGCGGGCTGCCCGGCGTCAGCGACAAGGACTGCCCGCCGTCCTACCGCTCCCGGCTCAACGTCTCGCACGACCGTCGTCACCTCGACCAGTACGCCGCGGTGAAGGTCCTCGAAACTCTTCGGCCCGGGATGCGGCTGCCTGTCTACGATCTCGAGATCGACGACGACAGCCACAGCTTCATCGCCGACAACGTCGTGGTCCACAACAGTATCTGCACCACCCGCGTCGTCGCCGGGGTCGGCGTCCCGCAGGTCACGGCGATCTTCGAGGCGGCCCGCGCGGCCCGCCCAGCGGGCGTGCCGGTGATCGGCGACGGCGGGCTGCAGTACTCCGGCGACATCGCCAAGGCGATCGCCTGCGGCGCCGACACGGTCATGCTCGGCAGCCTGCTCGCCGGCGTCGAGGAGAGCCCCGGCGAGACGGTGTTCGTCAACGGCAAGCAGTACAAGAGCTACCGCGGGATGGGTTCCCTCGGTGCGATGCGCTCACGCGGGCAGGGCCAGTCGTACAGCAAGGATCGGTACTTCCAGCACGACGTGCTGTCCGACGAGAAGCTCGTGCCCGAGGGGATCGAGGGCCAGGTGCCCTACCGCGGTCAGCTCGCCTCGGTGGCGCACCAGCTGGTCGGCGGCCTGCGGGCGGGCATGGGCTACTGCGGTGCCGCCACGATCGGCGCGCTCCAGGACGCGCAGCTCGTGCGGATCACCGCCGCCGGGCTGAAGGAGAGCCACCCGCACGACATCCAGATGACCGTCGAGGCCCCGAACTACGGGAGCCGGAGCTGATGGCCGAGATCGAGATCGGGATCGGCAAGAGCGGCCGCCGGGCGTACGGCTTCGACGAGATCGCGATCGTCCCCTCGCGCCGCACGCGTGACCCCGAGGATGTCTCGCTCGCGTGGGAGATCGACGCCTACCGCTTTGAGCTGCCGCTGGTCGCCAGCGCGATGGACGGCGTCGTGTCGCCCGCCACGGCTATCCGGATCGGCGAGCTCGGCGGCCTCGGGGTGTTGAACCTCGAGGGTCTGTGGACGCGGTACGACGAGCCGGAGCCGCTGCTGGCCGAGATCGCGTCGCTGCCCGAGGAGCGGGCGACGACACGGATGCAGGAGATCTACGCCGAGCCGATCAAGCCCGACCTGATCACGGCGCGGGTCAAGCAGATCCGCGAGGCCGGCGTCACGGCGGCGGCCTCGCTCACGCCGCAGCGCACCGTGCAGTTCGCGCAGACGGTGCTCGACAGCGGCGTCGACCTGTTCGTCATCCAGGGCACGGTCGTGTCGGCCGAGCACGTCTCCTCACGCTCGGAGCCGCTGAACCTCAAGCGCTTCATCGCCGACCTCGACGTGCCGGTGCTGGTCGGCGGCTGCGCCACCTACCAGTCGGCGCTGCACCTGATGCGGACCGGAGCCGCCGGGATCCTCGTCGGTGTCGGCTCGGGTCAGGCGAACACCACCCGCGGCGTGCTCGGCCTCGGGGTGCCGATGGCGACCTCCGTCGCCGACGCGGCCGGCGCCCGCCGTGACTACCTCGACGAGTCCGGCGGCCGCTACGTCCACGTCATCGCCGACGGCGGCATGCGGACAGGCGGTGACGTCGCCAAGGCGATCGCCTGCGGCGCCGACGCCGTGATGATGGGCAGCCCGCTCGCGCGCGCGAGCGATGCGCCCGGTCGCGGCTGGCACTGGGGGCACGGCTCCTACCATCCCGAGCTCCCGCGCGGCACCCGGGTGAGCCTGCAGCCGGTCGGCACGATGGAGGAGGTGCTGGTCGGCCCGGCGCGCACCGACGAGGGCACCACCAACCTGTTCGGCGGGCTGCGCCGGGCGATGGCCATGACCGGCTACAGCTCGATCAAGGAGTTCCAGAAGGTCGAGGTCATGGTGGCGCCGACCGTGACGACGGAGGGCAAGAGCCTGCAGCGCGCTCAGTCTCGGGGGATGGGCGCCTAGCGGTTGCCGGGGTTCTTGCCCTTGCCCTTGCACGGCTTGCCGTTGGGCCGGGTGCACTCCTGCGCCGGCGGCTCCTCGTCGGACCCGTCGAGGACGGGGTCGCTGTTGCAGACCGACCACGCGGGGGTGGCGCCGCCGTCGGGCGCGCGGTCGACCGCCGCGACGTAGACCAGCCCGCTGCCGAACGCGCCCAGGCCGGCGGTGACCAGGCCGTAGGAGTCGCTCACGGCGGGCACGGCGTCCGGGTCGGTCGTCTGGTCGACCGGGATGGCCGGGCTGCCGACCAGCTCGAGCGGGACGATCCAGGAGATCGTGCCGCCCTTGCCCGCGGTGAAGGTGCCCTCCACCGGGGCCGTCGTGCCGGCGACCAGCCGGTTGCGCGTCGCGTCGAACTCGCCGACCACGTAGTTCCCGCCCGGCTCGTTGTGCCAGACCGCGTAGCGCACGCCGTCGCTGCTCACCCACGTGACGTAGTGGTTGGTCGTGGTGCTGCCGGCGACCGGGGTCACGGACAGGTCGGCATAGACGGCGGTGACGGCCAGGCCGCCCTCGACGGCGGCGAAGTCGAGCTGGGTGAGGTCCTGGCCCGGGGCGGGGATGCCGGTCACCGGGGCGGCCGCGTCGCCGGCCGGGTCGGCCACCAGCGCGGTGCCGTCGCCGCAGCGCGGCTCCAGCGGGGCGGCCGGCTCCTGCTCGGCCACCTCCGCGCCCTGGACGGCGCCGACGGCGGCGAGCACGTCCACCAGGCCGTGGCCCTTGTCGAAGGAGGTGGTGGTGCCGTCGGGGTCGCGCGGGTCGCTCTCGTACGGCGCTCCGGCGGTGAACTTGTGGGCGGAGTCCTCGAGGATGTCCTCGACCTCGGCCGGCGTCAGGGCAGGGTCCGCCTCGAGCAGCTGGGCGACGACACCCGCGACGTACGGCGAGGCCATCGACGTCCCGCTGATGGTCTGGTAGTCGCCCCCGTCGAACGACGGCGCGCCCTGGCAGATCACCAGCGAGCGGCGACAGGCCGAGGTGATCTTGTCGCCCGGCGCGGCCAGGTCGGGGTAGGTCTCGTGCTTGCCGGCCGCGCCGCGGGAGCTGAAGCCCGACAGTGCGTTGTCCGGGTCGCCCGTCTGGCCGTCGTCGTAGCTGGCGACCATGAGGACGCCACCGGTGGGGTCCATGGCCGGCGGGTTGGTGGTCGCGATCTTCCCGTCGCCGCCGGAGTTGCCGGCCGCCCAGACCGCGACGACGCCCTTGTCGACGAGCGCCCGCTGGATCTGCACCGCGGCGCTGTTCTCGTCGAAGGTGTTGCCACCCTCGCGCGGCGTGGCCGGGCCGTAGGAGTGGTTGGTCACGCGGATCGGAGGGCAGTCCGGGTCGACGTCGGAGGGGGTCTGGTCGGCCGCGGGCCGGCAGGGGTTCTGCTGATGCTCCAGCACCCAGTTCTGCGCGGCCGCCGCGTCCAGCAGGCCGATGGCGGCACCGACCGACAGCCCGACGAGCGTGGCGCCCGAGCCGGAGCCGCGCAGCTCGGTGCCCGCGGGCGAGGTGGTGGCGACCGGCGTGCCGGCCGCGATGCCCGCGACGTGGGTCCCGTGGCCGCCGACCGAGATCGTGTCCGTGTCGTTGCTGGGCACCTGCTGGAAGCAGGTGCTGTTCGTGCTCGGGACGAACGTGATGCCGCAGGCGTTCTTGCGGTTCTGCACGACCTTGCTGCGGCCGTCCTCGCCGAAGAACGGGTGGGTGCCGTCGATGCCGGAGTCGATGACGGCGATGGTGACGCCGGTGCCGTCGACGGGGCTGCCGTCCGGAGCCGTGTAGGTGGTGAACGCCTCGTCCGCGCGGGTAGCGGCGTGCGCGGTCTGCAGGTCGTAGGACAGCGGCGTGTCGCCCTCGACGTACAGCACGCCGGGCTGCTCCCGCAGCGCCTGCACCTGCACCGGGGTGCCGACGCCGACGGCGATGTCCACCAGGGCCCAGCGCTGCTGGACCTGCAGGCCGACGGCCTCGGTCGCGGCGACGGCGGCGTCGATCGACGTGCCGCGCACCATCACGCGCAGGACGGTGTCGGCGGGCACCCCGGTCAGGTGCTGCTCCAGCCAGGGCTGGAAGGCAGGGGGGCTCGGCTGGACCGCCGTGCCCGTCGACGGCGCCACACCGGTCGGTGCGGAGGCGTGGACGAGGGCGGGTGAGGCGAGCAGGGCGGCGACGGACAGCAGGGTCGCGCGGCGCGTCAGGCGCATGGGTCTCCAATGCAGAGGTGAGGGCCCTGCCCTGTTCGCCGTACGGCGGGCGGTTCCTCCCCCGGTAGCCTGTCGAAGGTGAACCCGCCCCCGGCAGCTGATGCCGACACTGTCCTGGTCGTCGACTTCGGGGCGCAGTACGCGCAGCTGATCGCCCGGCGCGTGCGCGAGTGCCACGTCTACTCCGAGGTCGTCCCGCACACGATCACCGCGGACGAGATTCGCGCCCGCGCGCCCAAGGCCGTGATCCTGTCCGGCGGGCCGAGCTCGGTCTATGCCGAGGGAGCGCCGCAGCTGTCCGCCGGCTTCTTCGACACCGGCGTCCCGACCTTCGGCATCTGCTACGGCTTCCAGGCGATGGCCGCCTCCCTCGGCGGCACCGTCGCGCAGACCGGCACCGCGGAGTTCGGGCGTACGGCGCTCGCGGTCGTCGATCCGGGGGTGCTGTTCAGCGGGCTGCCCGGCGACCAGGCGGTGTGGATGTCGCACAACGATGCGGTCGCGCAGGCGCCGGAGGGCTTCCGCGTCACCGCCTCGACGCCGCAGACGCCGGTGGCCGCGTTCGAGGACGTCGCGCGCGGGCTGTACGGCGTGCAGTTCCACCCCGAGGTGCTGCACAGCGAGCACGGCCAGGAGGTGCTGAAGCGCTTCCTGCTCGAAGGCGCCGGCTGCCGGCCGACCTGGACGATGGTGAACATCGTCGAGGACCAGGTGGAGCGGATCCGGGAGCAGGTCGGCGACAAGCGCGTCGTCTGCGGGCTGTCCGGCGGGGTGGACAGCGCGGTGGCGGCGGCGCTCGTGCAGCGCGCGGTCGGGGACCAGCTGACGTGCGTGTTCGTCGACCACGGGCTGCTGCGCAAGGGCGAGGCCGAGCAGGTCGAGCAGGACTTCGTCGCCGCGACCGGTGTGGACCTGCACGTCGTCGAGGCGAGCAAGACCTTCCTCGAGGCGCTCGCCGGCGTCACCGACCCGGAGACCAAGCGCAAGACGATCGGCCGCGAGTTCATCCGCGCGTTCGAGGCCGCGGCGCGCGAGATCAGCGCCGATGAGCCGGTGGAGTTCCTCGTGCAGGGCACCCTCTACCCCGACGTCGTGGAGTCCGGCGGTGCCATCTCGGGAGACGCCAGCGGTGCAGCCAACATCAAGAGCCACCACAACGTCGGCGGTCTCCCGGAGGACCTGCAGTTCTCGCTGGTCGAGCCGCTGCGCACGCTGTTCAAGGACGAGGTCCGCAAGGTCGGCATCGAACTCGGCCTGCCCGAGGCGATCGTGTGGCGCCAGCCGTTCCCGGGCCCCGGGCTCGGGATCCGCATCATCGGCGAGGTGACCCAGGAGCGGCTGGACCTGCTGCGTCAGGCCGATGCCATCGCTCGGGAGGAGCTGACCGCCGCCGGGCTCGACCGCGACGTCTGGCAGTGCCCGGTGGTGCTGCTCGCCGACGTCCGCTCCGTCGGCGTCCAGGGCGACGGGAGGACGTACGGCCACCCCGTCGTCCTGCGTCCGGTCAGCAGCGAGGACGCGATGACCGCGGACTGGTCGCGCATCCCGTACGACGTGCTGGCGACCATCTCGACGCGCATCACCAACGAGGTGCGCGAGGTCAACCGGGTGGTGCTCGACGTGACGAGCAAGCCGCCGGGGACGATCGAGTGGGAGTGAGCCACCGCTCAGACCACGGCGCGAGCATCGCCGGTAGGTCGTATGCCCGTGCCTACCGGGTGCAAGCGCGCGACGACCTTGTGGATTTCCTGCTGGACGCGGTCGCGGAGAGCGGCGCCCGTCTGCTCTTCGTGAGTGCTTCTGCCATGGCTCCGCTCTACATGGGCCTGGAGGTTGCTGAGGAGGAGCGGCTGGGCCTGCTGATCTATCCGTTCAGGTGCAACCCACCGCCGATCAAGGGTCGACCGGTGGACGAGCACCGACTGCAGGTCCGGTACGGCGGCGAGAGGTCGTGGACGGGCGAGCATCCACTCGGCACCGACGTCGCACGCGTGGATGTGACGCTGGTGCTCGGGCTTCATCTTGCGGCCGGCATCTTTATCGGGTTGGACCCGGCGCTCTACAACCCCTTACCGATGGGCATCAGCGTCGAGTTCAAGCAACATCAGGTGGACGAGGTGCGAGCAGACGGCTGGTCTGTGTGGGAGCGTGTCAACCGGGGCGGGACGCGTCGGTCCCGGCCACGAGCCCGGAACCAGCTCGAAACGGTCGTCGGCTTCCTCCCGGAGCGGCTCATCGACTACGTAAAGCTTGAGCGAGAGGCCTCCACGCTCGCCCTGGACCCACCGCTGCGCTACCGCGCAGCAGAGGCGGTGAAGAGCCGTCCCCACCGTCGCCGGGGAACGCGCCACACTCTGGAAGAGGAGTTTGGACTCGATCACGTCGCGCTCCTCGACATCATCTCCGATCGGGGGCGGCTGAAGGTTGCGGTTCGCGGCGGTGTTGCAGAGCACCACCTGCAGCACCATCTGCAAGGGGATCCCCAGGTGCTCTCCGTGGATCAGGTGGACCGAGACGGCCCACCTGACTTCGAGGTGGTCCTCCGCGACGGCCGACGGCTCGCGGTCGAGTGCAAGAACGCGAGTCCGCACGTGTACGCGCGCGCCGATGGCCCGGTGGATGCTGTGGGCGACGCCAAGGTGGAGGTCCAGAAGACTCGCGCCCAGAAGGGCGACCCGGCCGGACGGCTGTACCGACCTGGCCAGTTCGACGTCCTTGCCGCCTGCCTCTTCGCCAGCACCGGACTCTGGGAGTTTCGGTTCCGGCGATCGAGCAGCCTACTCCAGGACACCGCTCACACCGACCGCATCGCACCGGTGCAACGCATCAACCGGCACTGGTCCCGCACGATCAGCGAGGTCCACTAGCGCCGACGTGCCTCCCGGAAAATGTCCGGGCGCCGTGGCAGGGTGACGGTATGGTTGACGGCGACACCCTCTCCTTGTTCTCCGGCGCGGGCGGGCTCGATCTGGGCGTGGAGCAGGCGGGTTTCTCTGTTGCTGCGGCGTTGGAGATCAACGCCGACGCCGCCGATACGATGGAGAAGAACTTCCCCCACCTGGCCAGCGTCGTCCGCGACGACATCATGTGTGTCAGCACAAGGGATCTTCTTCGGCGGGCGGGGTTTGGAGGTCGCGAACGCCCTCGGCTCTTGATCGGCGGGCCTCCGTGCACGCCCTTCTCGAAATCGGGATTCTGGCTCGACTGGAAGCGGGCAGGGCTGGACCCGAAGGCCAGCCTGCTGCAGGCGTACACGCGCGTGCTGGCCGAGGCGCGGCCCGAAGCTTTTCTTCTCGAGAACGTGTACGCGCTGACGTACAACAACCGACAGAGCGGACCGGCTTTCCAACGGCTGCTCCGCGAGGTCGACGAGGCGGGCTACCGGAGCACCTGGTCGGTCCTCAATGCGGCCGATTTCGGTGTGCCCCAGGCCCGCCCGCGCCTGGTGCTGGTCGGCGTTCCGAAGGGGAGGCCGCTTCCGGAGCTGCCCACGCCGACGCATGGCGGGCGCTGGGAGCGGCGCCGCATCGGTCATGCCACGAATCCGCATGTCTCGACGGGGGAGGCACTGGCAGATCTCGATGCACCCGCAGAGCCCGAAGAGGCGGTGACCGGCCGGTACGGGCACTTGCTTGCGGACATCCCGCCCGGCGGGAACTACCTGCACTACACCGAGAAGCGCGGGCACCTGCAGCCGCAGTTCGAGTGGCGGAGTAGGTACTGGTCGTTCCTGCTGAAGTTGGACCCGCAACGGCCATCGCCGACGATCCAGGCGCAGCCTGGTCCGTACGTAGGTCCATTCCATTGGGAAAACCGACGGCTACGCGTGCCGGAGCTTCGTCGACTGTTCGGATTCCCCGATGACTTCACCTTCGTCGGATCACGAACCTCGGTGCAGGCACAGTTAGGGAACTCCGTCCCCCCGCCGCTGGGTCGATTCGTTGCGGAGGCCATCGCCGCCGTCCTGTAGTAGCAGGACGTGGCCGGCTATTCCGCCTCCTCGTTGTGGAAGAGCAGCTGCTCCACCAACGCGCGGTAGTCATGGTAGATCTGCCGGTAGCGCGCGATGGCCGCCGCCTTGTCATCGTGCTCCAGGCGCTCGAGCGTCTCCTCGTAACCGACCAGCCACACGTTCCAGAGCTCGCTGTCGGCCGCCAGGGCGAGCACCCGTAGCGTCCGGGCCACGACCAGGTCGATGTGGGTCTGCAGCTCGCGGTTGCCCGCTGCCAGGATCACGATCGTGCTGAAGTCGGCTCCCGCGGCCGAGGCGGCGACGACGTTGTCCGACCGCAGCCCCTCCCGGAACTCCTCGAGTCGCTGCCGCATGAGGGTGAGGTGGGTCTCGGTGACGTTCTCCACGCCCCACTCGAAGCCGGCGCAGGCGAGCACCATCATCACGTCGATCAGCTCGAGCGCGTTCTTCCCGCTGACGCCGGTCACGTGGCGGGTCCGGTTCGGGGCGATGTCGATCAGCCCCTCCGCGGCCAGCTGGGCGATCGCCTCCCGGACCGGGGTGATGCTCACCCCCAACCGGGCGGCGAGCTCGGCGTCCTTGATCAGCATCCCCGGCTTGAGCTCGCCGGTCACGATCTCCTGCCGGAGCTGACGCAGGACCGCCTCACGCCGGGTCAGCGGCACGCTGAAGGACATGGTCGCTCCCCGGTTCAAGGACGGATGCGAGGAGCGTAAGGCGGGCCGGGGGGTTGTGCCCCCGGCCCGCCGTGGGCTCAGGCGGTCGCCAGCCGGGCGGCCTGCGCCGCGGGGGCGTCCCCCGCCGTGGTGAGCGCGAAGCCTTCGTAGCCGGCGGCCGCGACCTCGTCGCACTTCTGCCGGTAGGGGCCGACGCCACCCACGTACGGCAGGAAGACCCGCGGCTTGCCCTCGACGTTCGCACCCATGTACCAGGAGTTCGCCTGGGGGTAGAGCGTGCCGTTCCCGGCCTCCTGGACGTGCTCCCCCCAGGCCGACTCGGCCTCGGGTGTGGGCTCGATGGTCGCGAACCCGCGGTCGCGCATCGCCTTGATGCAGTCCGAGATCCAGTCCACGTGCTGCTCGATCGAGATCATCATGTTCGAGAGCACCGAGGGGCTCCCAGGACCGGTGATGGTGAACATGTTGGGGAAGTCGACCGTGGCGATCCCCAGGTAGGTCTGCGGACCCGGCGCCCACTTCTCCTTCAGCGACACGCCGCTCCTGCCGCGGATGTCGACGCCGGTCAGCGCACCCGTCATCGCGTCGAAGCCGGTGGCGAACACGATGGTGTCGAACTCGTAGTCCTGCGCCGACGTGCGGACCCCGGTGGGCGTGATCTGCTCGATCGGGGTCGTGCGGAGGTTCACCAGGCTGACGTGCGGCAGGTTGAAGGTGGCGTAGTAGCCGGTGTCCAGGCACGGCCGCTTCGTGCCGATCGGGTGGTCCGTCGGGCAGAGCGTGTCCGCGACCTCAGGGTCGTGGACGATCTCACGGATCTTGGACCGGACGAACTCGGCGGCGGTCTCGTTGGCGTCCCTGTCGACGATCAGGTCGTTGTAGGCGAGCAGGACACCGACCAGGTTGCCCCAGTCCCAGCGCTCCTGGTAGGTCGCCGTCCGCTCGGCCGGGTCGACGTCCAGCGCCGAGTGTTCGGGAAGGGGCGCCGGCACGCCGAAGCCGGATTGCCGGGCGGCCTCCCGATGCTCCGGGTAGTTCTTCTTCACCGTGCCCAGCGTCTCGGGGTCCATCGGCCCGTTGTGGGCCGGCAGGCTGAAGTTCGGGGTGCGCTGGAAGACGGTCAGCTCGGCCGCCTGGCGGGCCATGACCGGGATCGACTGGATGCCGGAGGAGCCGGTGCCGATGACGCCCACCCGCTTCCCGGTGAGGTCCACGCCCTCGTGCGGCCAGTGAGCTGTGTAGTACGCCTCGCCCTGGAAGCTCTCGAGGCCCGGGATCTCCGGCTTCTTCGCCGCCGACAGGCACCCGGTGGCCATGATCAGGTACTGCGCGAGGACGTGCTCGCCGCGACTCGTCCGCACCGACCAGCGGCGGGTGTAGTCGTGCCAGACCGCCTGCTCGACGCAGGTCTCGAAGGCGATGTCGCGGCGCAGGTCGAACCGGTCGGCGACGTGCTGGATGTAGCGCAGGATCTCCGGCTGGGTCGGGTACCGCTCCGACCACTCCCACTCCTGCTCGAGGTCGGGGTCGAAGGAGTAGGAGTAGTTGATGCTCTCGACGTCCACCCGAGCGCCGGGGTAGCGGTTCCAGTACCAGGTGCCGCCGACGTCGTCGCCCTTCTCGTAGACCTGCGCGGACAGGCCCAGCTCCCGCAGGCGATGGAGCATGTAGAGCCCGGAGAAGCCGGCGCCGACGATGACGACGTCCAGCAGACGCGGTGGCTCGTTGCGCTGGGCGGGAGCTTGCACGGCGCCCTCCGCCGCCTGCGGGCTCATGCCGAGGCCACGGTGTCGTCGGCCTGCTTGCGCTGCCCGGGCAGCGCGGCGGCGCCCGACAGGTGCGCGTCGACCGCCTGCGCGACGTGCTCGATCGCCGTCATCGAGGCGGGGAGCACGTTGATCAGCGTGAAGAAGCCGTGCATCTGCCCCTCGAAGACCCGCTCCTGGACGGGGACGCCGGCGTCGCGGAGTCGCTGGGCGTAGGCCTTGCCCTCGTCGTGGAGCACGTCGTGCTCGGCGAGCAGGACAACCGCCGGTGGCAGCCCGGACAGGTCCGGGGTGCGCAGCGGCGAGGCGTCCGGCTCCGTGCGGCGCGCGGCGTCCGGGACGTAGTGGTCCCAGAACCAGACCATGCCGTCGCGGCTGAGCAGCAGCTGGTTGGCCGGGTCGAGGTACGACGGCGTCTCGAGGTCGCAATCGGTCACCGGGTAGACGAGCACCTGCATCGCGACCGCCGGGCCCCCGGCATCGCGGGCCTGGCGCGCCACGACCGTTGCGAGGTGACCGCCGGCGCTGTCGCCCATCACCACGACAGGGGCGCCGGGGGCGGCCAGCGAGGCCAGGTTGTCGTCCACCCACGTCAGTGCGGCGAACGCGTCGTCGCTGGCCGCCGGATACCGCGCCTCGGGGGCCAGCCGATAGTCGACCAGCACAACAGTGCAGGACGAGCGCTCCGCCAGGTTGCGCCCCAGGGTGTCGAACTCGTCCAGCGCGCCGATCACCCAGCCACCGCCGTGGTAGTAGATGATCACCCCGCGGGGGGTGCCGGCGGGGACAAGCACGCGGCCGGGCAGCGGTCCGTCCGGAGTCGGGATGGCCACCTCCTCGACGCGGGCCATCTCCGGCCCGGGGCCGTACATCGCGCCGAGCATGCCGCCGAGACCGCGAGCTTCCACGGGTGTCATCTCGTGCAGCGGCTCGAGGCCGCTCTCGGCCAGCTGGCCGAGCAGTGCGGTTGTCGCGTCGTCGAGCGCCATGGGAACCCCTGTCGGTACGGGCACCGGCCGCAAGCTCCGCAGTCGGTGCGGATGATGGTGTGACGTCCGTCACAGGTTGGAAGGTAGGATGCATCCTGTAGAAGGTCAAGAGCCCGCTGTCTGAGGTGACGGCTGTTCCAGTCGGTTCGGGGCACACTGGAGGCGTGGCCCGCCGGGCCGGTGGAGGAGCGCTCGTGTCGGAGACGGTGGCAAGGGTGTCGGAGCAGGTCCCCGCGCCGGTGGAGGCGGTCCCGGCGGTGGTGGAGCCGGCGGTGGTGGAGCCGAAGTGGTGGGGCGCGCATCTGCGCGAGATGCGCTGGCAGGCCGAGCTGGCCCGCCTGCTCGCCGATCCGGTCTGGCGCGGCGTGGGGGTGCCGCGGGGAGACGGGGAGCCGGTCCTGCTCGTCCCGGGCTTCCTGGCCGGCGACCAGTCGCTCTCGGTGATGGCCAGCTGGCTGCGCCGGCTCGGCTACCGGCCCCGCCGGGCCGGCATCTCGTTCAACGTCCGCTGCGCGGACACGGCGGTGGACCGGCTCGAGCGGGTGCTGCACCACGCCCACCTGTCCACCGGCCGCACGGTGGCGATCGTCGGCCACAGCCGCGGCGGGCACTTCGCCAAGGCGCTGGCCACGCGCTGCCCGGAGCAGGTCTCCCAGGTGATCTCGTTGGGGGCCGGCCTGGACGAGCCGTTCGACATCTCCGAGCCGACCCGGCTGGCCGTCGAGGGGGCGCGCCGGGTGGTGCAGCGCCGGGACCCGGAGCGCGCTGCGCAGGGCTGCTTCACGCACACCTGCCTGTGCCGGTACTCGCAGGACTACGGCGCGCCGTTCCCGGACTCGGTGCCGCTGACCTCGGTCTACTCCAAGGGCGACGGCGTCGTGCGCTGGCGCTCGTGCGTGGTGCCGTACGCCCGCTGCGTCGAGGTCACCGGCAGCCATGTCGGGCTGGCGTTCAACCGGCACACCTACCGCGAGATCGGCCGTACGCTCGCTCCTCGCTGACCTACCGACGCGGGCGGACGGAGGCCAGGCTGCGCGCCGTGCGCACCGCGCCGACCGGCAGCCCCAGGTGACGGGTGAGCGGTTCGGTACGTGCAGCCAGGCCGGTCAGCGGGCGCCCGGCGGCGATCGGGGCGCGGGCGGCGTGCCACTCGTCGAACAGCCGGTGGGACTGCTCGGGCTGCTCGAGCAGGTAGGCGTGGCCGGCCGAGACCAGCCGCAGCTCGGCGTCCGGGATCGCGGCGGCCAGCAGCCGGGCATTGCCGACCGGCGTCAGCTCGTCCTGCGCACCGTGCAGCACGAGGGTCGGCGCGACGATGCGTCCCAGCCGCGACCGGGTGTCGTGGCAGGTCGTCGCCGCAAGGTGGCTGACCAGTCCGCGCGCGGAGGTCCGGTGCTGGACGAGCAGGCCGAGATAGGTCTGCACCAGCGCAGCCTCGCGCCGGCGGAAGGCCTCGGTGAACAGCGCCCGGCCGACCAGCTCGGCGCGCACCGCCGCCGGGGCCTGCCGGCTGGTGAGGGCCGCGGCGATGCGCGGGGCGGGCAGCACCGCCCGCGGTCCGCCGTGGCTGGTGCCACCGAGCACCAGGCCGCGTACCCGGTCGGGGAAGCGGATGGCCACCTCCTGGGCGATCATGCCGCCCATCGAGAGTCCGTAGACGTGCGCGCTGTCCAGGCCGAGCGCGTCGAGCAGCCGCACCGCATCGCCGGCGAGCTCGGGGATGGACGTGATGCGCCACGGGGCAGGTGACCGGCCGGCGCCGCGGTTGTCGTAGCGGATGCAGTCGAAGTCCGCCGCGTAGGTGGAGATCACGGGGGAGAAGATCTCGCTGCTGATCGCGAAGCCGGTGATCCAGAGCAGCGGCTCGCCGCTGCCTTCCCGCTCGACGTGCAGCCGGGTCGCGGTGGTCCCGCGCCCGACCCGGACGAGGGTCACTGCTCCAGGACGTAGGTGCCGGGCGCCTGGACGAGCTCCGGGTGCTGTGCGCTGCCCAGCGTCGTGGGCGCGGCCCGCAGGTCCCCGGAACGCTCGGCGAGCCAGGCGACATGGTCGGTCCACCAGCTGCCGGGATGGGTGACCGCGCCGACCTGCCACTCCTCGGCCGAGGCGGGCAGCTCGGCGTTCACCCGGAAGTTGGACTTCGGGTTCGACGGCGGGTTGACCAGCGCCGCGATGTGACCGGCCGTCGACAGCACGAAGCGGGTGTCGCCACCGAGCATGTGCACGCTGCGGTAGCAGCTCTCCCACGGACAGATGTGGTCGGTGCTGCCCGCGACGACGTAGGAGTCCACGTCGACCTTGGACAGGTCGACGGGCGTCCCGAGCACGGTCATCGTGTCGGCCTTCGTCAGCGAGTTGTCCAGCGTCATGCGGATGAAGTCGCGGTGCAGGCCGGCCGGCATCCGCGTGGTGTCGGAGTTCCAGACCAGGACGTCGAAGGCCGGAGGCTTTTTCCCGAGCAGGTAGTTGTTGACCCAGTAGTTCCAGATCAGGTCGTTGGGCCGCAGCCAGGCGAAGACACCCGCCAGCGCCTTGCCGTCGAGGTAGCCCCTGCGCTGCGACTCCGCGACCGCGACCTGCGCAGTCGACTCGTCGATCATCGAGCCGATGGTGCCGGCCCGCTCCTGGTCCAGCAGCGTCACCCCCAGGGTGAGTCCCGCGACGCGGTGCAGCGCACCCGTGGCGGCCAGATGCGCCAGGACGGTGCTGGTGACGATGCCGCCCGCACAGAGCCCGAGCACGTGGCTCCGCTCGCTGCCGGTGATCTCCTCGACCGCATCCAGTGCCGCGACGACCGCTCCGGCGTAGGCGTCCAGGTCCCACGAGCGGTGCTCGGCCTGCGGGTTGCGCCAGGAGATGGTGAACACCTGCTGCCCCTGGCCGAGCCAGTGTTCGATCATGCTGCGGCCCGGGGCGAGGTCGGCGATGTAGTACTTGTTGATCATCGGTGGGACGACCAGCAGCGGTACCTCGCGGACCTGCTCGGTCAGTGGCGCGTACTGGATCAGCTCGAAGACGGGGGTGCGCAGGACGACGGCTCCGCGCGAGGTGGCCAGGTTGCCGCCGACGGCGAAGCCGCGGCTGTCGACCATCGAGGGGATGCGGGGCCGCGACGCCATGTCCTGCACGAACTGCCGGGCGCCGTTGAGGTAACTCCGGCCGCCGGTGTCCAGGGCGGTCTTGAGGGCGGCGGGGTTGAGGAACGGGTGGTTCGAGGGCGCCATCGCGTCGACGAGCATCTGCACGGCGTAGCGCAGCTGCTTCTCGCTGCGCCAGTCGAGGTCGGCCTCGTCGACGACCCGCTCCAGGGTGGATCCGGCGACCAGATATCCCTGGCAGAGCCGGTGCAGCACCGGATTGCCCTTCCACGCGGGGTCGGCGAAGCGCTTGTCGCGCTTGCCCGGCTCGACCTCGGACGTTCCGGCGACGACCTTGCCGAGCTCGGCAGCCGTACGCAGTCCCAGCCGCGTCGTGTCCACCGGCCGCGATGCCAGCCGGGCCCACAGCTTCAGGCCGGCGCGACCGGGCAGCAGCCGGCGGATCGGTCCCAGCGCCGCGTCGGTCAGCATCACGTCGAGGGGGGAGCCGTCCGCCGCGCTGCGCGTGGCGGCTGCCTGCTGCTGAACGGGGCTCATGTTCTGTCTGTGCCACCGTCAGGCGCCGGTCACACGTGTGCGTCGAGGCTCCGCAGGGGTAGAGGCCGAGGTGGAGGAGGTGCGGGCCGATGGCGAAGCCGCTGTGGCGCATGGCGTACGACGCCGTCGAGCGCCCGCTCGGCAGTCGCCTGGAGTCCGTCGTACAGACCGAGATTTTCGCCGACGTGGCCGGTCTGGTCGTGCGCAGCCGGGCGGCGCTGTCCCGGCGCGTGGAGCGGACGACGCGGCACGCTCTGCACCGGGTGAACCTGCCCGCCGCCAGCGACGTCGTACGGCTGCGCGAACAGGTCAGCTCGCTGGACCGCAACGTCCGGCGGCTCGACGAGTCGCTGCGCCAGCAGGCTGTGACGCGAGGAGGAGCCCAGGGTGCTGACGACCGATCCGGCCGAGCTGGCGGCGCGGGTACGCCGCGACGTGGGGCGCAACCTGCTGCGGGCGCGCAACGGCGTCAAGTACATGGCCGGGATCGACCGGCCGAAGGTCGGGACGACGCCCAAGGAGACCGTCTGGCGCCGTGACAAGGCCCAGCTCTGGCGCTACCGCAGCGACCGGGTCAGCACGGGCACGCCGGTGCTCATCGTCATGAGCCTGGTCAGCCGCAGCTACATCCTCGACCTCTATCCCGGTACCAGTTTCGTGCAGGCGCTGCGTGACGAGGGCTTCGACGTGTACCTGCTGGACTGGGGGATCCCCGACGAGCGGGAGGCCGGCAACGGGCTGGCCACCTACGTCGACGAGCTGCTGCCGGCCGCCGTCGGCGCGGTCCTCGACACCTCGGGTGTGGACGAGGTCAACCTGATCGGTTACTGCTACGGCGGTCTCCTGTCGCTGCTGTTGGGCGCCGCCCACCCGGACCTGCCGGTCGCCTCGCTGGTGACGATGGCCACCCCGGTCGACTTCGACGCGATGGGGTTGTTCGGGCGGATCTTCGGCGAGGGCCGGGTGGCTCCCGAGGACCTGATCGACGACACCGGCAACGTCCCGGCCGAGGTCATCCGCAACGCCTTCCGCGTGCTCAAGCCGACGGCCGACCTCACGCAGTACGCCGTGCTGTGGGAGAAGCTCTGGGACGACCGGCAGATGGAGGGCTTCCAGGTCATGGGGCAGTGGACCCGCGACCACATCCCCTTCCCGGGCAGGGCCTTCGGCGAGACCGTCGAGCTCATGAGGGACGGCGCGCTGATGGCGGGCCGGTTCCGGCTGGACGACCGGCCCCTCACGCTGGTCGATGTCCGCTGGCCGGTGTTGAACGTCGTCGCGTCCAGGGATCACATCGTGCCCTCGGCGGCGGCGCTTCCGGTGTGCCGGCTGGTGGGGGCGGCGCAGGCCGAGACGCTGGAGCTTCCCGCGGGCCACGTCGGGCTGGTGATGGGCAAGGCCGCCGCGACGACCACGCTGCCCCGGATCTTCGAGTGGCTGCGCGACCACAGCACGACCGACGAGAGGAACGGCTCATGGACGTCCAGCCGCTGACCCCGGAGCTCGCCGCGCCACTCGAGGAGTTCTTCCGACGCGTGCCGGAGTCCGATCACAACAGCTTCGCCGAGGACGTGCTGCGGTCCGGCGTCATCGAGAGCTGGCTCGCGGACGGCCGGGCCCGCCGGTCGGTGGCCGTGGACGACGGCACGGTCATCGGGTATGTCGCCGTGATCCCGCTGGTCGGCTGGTCCTCGCACGTCGGCAGCCTCCGGGTGGTCGTCGACCCGCAGGCGCGCGGCAAGGGCATCGGCCGCGAGCTGGCGCGTACCGGCCTGCTCATGTCCCTCGAGATGGAGCTGACCAAGATCGTGGTCGAGGTCGTCGTGGACGCGGTCCCGGCCATCGGGATGTTCGAGGCGATCGGCTTCGAGCCCGAGGCACTGCTGCGCGACCACGTGCGGGACCGAGCCGGCGAGCTGAGGGACCTCGTCGTGCTCGCCCACGTCGTCGACGGCACCTGGTCCGGCATGGCCGCCGCCGGGCTCGAGGACGCGCTGACCTGACGGGTCCGGCCGCGAGCCGTCGGGCCGGCGTGCGGCTGGATCGATCCGCGTGCGGCCGGTGTCACCGGTGCCCCGTGGGCGTCACGCGGGCCGTGCCTCGCTCCTCGGGAGTCAGGCTCGCGGGAGTCAGGACGTGCACCTTGCCCCGCGGGATTCAGGCTCGCGGGAGTCAGGACGTGTACCTCGGCCCCGGATGGCCCTCCTCGATCGGGTGCTCACGCTCGAGGCGCCGCGTCCGCCATCGAGGTGCAAGTCATGACTCCCACGGCCCGGTGGTTCGCGGCGGCGACCGCCCGCTTCCTCCGGCCTTACGGGACGTTGCCCGCGCGCCGTCCACAACCGTTCCTGCGGGGCCTGCTCCGGCGGAGCCTTGCCCCGGTGCGTGGCCTGCTGGTCTCTCCTCTCGCCGGCGCAGCGGCCTGCGTCGCGCTTACACCGGACAGTCACCGCGACGCGCGCACCACGTGTGCACCGACCTCCCGCCATCGGCGCATCCAGCGGATGACCTCGCGCAGGGCCGGCCGGGTCAAGCGGCCAGGCACGCCCGACCGCCGACCACCCGGCGCCCCGACCAGAACCGGACGCCGGGCAGGAGCAGATCGTGCAGAAGCCGACCGACGGTCGATCGGCTGGTCAGCCGGGCGGGTCGACCACCCGGATCCAGACCTGGCGCAGCTGGTCGTACGACGCCTCGAGCACCTTCTGTCGCGGGTCGGGGCCGTCGAGCAGCCGGCCGGTCACCAGCGGGCGCAGCGGCTCGAGCCGGCGGTCGGCCAGCACCTCGTCCACAGCGCTGCGCTCGCCGCCGACCACCACCGCGTCGAGGCTGGCCGCGGCCGGCAGCAGCACACGTACGGCCGTGTCGGCGGAGGCCTGCAGCGCCATCCGCACCTGACCCTCGCGGCGCCGCGCGAAGCGCTGCTGGGACTGTCCGCCGGCGGCGGAGCGCCCGTGCACCTGGCGGGTGGTCACCTTCGACGCGACCAGCCGCGGCCCGTCGAAGACTCCGCAGGCACAACCGCCGAGGCGTACGAGGAGCACGCCCACCCGCCGCTCGCGCAGGACGTGCTCGACCAGCCCGCCCGTCAGCGGCGGGAACGGCACCTCGATCTCGGCGAGCGAGCCGTCCTCACCGATCAGCCGCACGACGCCCGTGTCGACGGTGCGGGTCACCGTGCCGTGCCGGGTGGCAAAGCCGTCCAGCCAGCGCTGCAGCCGCTCGGGCGAGACGCTCACCCAGCGGCCACCACCGGCAGCCGGCCGCGCCGTCACGAGGGCACCGCCGGGCCCGGTACGGCCAGGGGGAGGGACTGCACGCGGCCTCACGCTACGGCGCGGTCCCGCGCATTACCGTGCCGCCATGACGCAGGCCTGCACGACGGTCCCGACGCCGCTGGGCGACCTGCTGCTGGTCGCCGTCGACGGCGCCCTGGTGAAGGCGCGCTTCCGGAGCGGGCAGCGCCCGCCGTACGAGGAGCGCGGTCCGCCCTCGGCCGAGCCGGTGCTCGCCGAGGCCGGCCGTCAGCTGGGCGAGCACTTCGCCGGTGAGCGCACCGCGTTCGACCTCCCGCTGGCGCCGCCCGGGACCGCCTTCCAGCAGCGGGTCTGGGACGAGCTGCGCCGGATCCCGTACGGCACCACCATGACGTACGGCGAGCTCGCCGCGCGGCTCGGCGACCCCCGGTGTGTGCGCGCCGTCGGACTGGCCAACGGCCGGAACCCGATCGCCGTCATCGTCCCGTGCCACCGGGTGATCGGGTCCGACGGGAAGCTGCGCGGCTACGCCGGAGGCGTCGAGCGCAAGCAGCGACTGCTCGCGTTGGAGTCCTCCTCGCTGTTCTGAGACCGGCTCAGCCCTGATCGAAGAACCCGACCACGTCGACCCGGACGTGGGTGCCGCCCAACGGGTTGTAGATGTCGATCCGGCCGTCCCGCCCCACCGGCACCGCCACGACGTTGGCCGTCGACTGCTGTGCCGTGAAGTTGAGGTTCGACGCCGTGGGCCGGGAGGCGCCGGTGGGGTAGACGGTGAGGAAACCGCTCTGCGTGGGGTCGATGGCGCTCACGTTGAGCGTGACACCGGCGACACCGGAGGCGGGAACGCCCTGCCGTCCGGTCACCTGCACGGTGGCCGTCTCGCCCGGGCCGAGCCGCGTGGTGCGCCCGCCCTCCCCCGTGCGGGTGTCCAGCAGGGGACGCGGCTCCAGCGCCTCGTACTGGGACTGCGCGGCCTTCGACCCGTTGTCGAGCCAACCGACGACGTCGGCGATGACGTGCGTCTCCCCGGCCGCGTTGTAGATGTCGACCCTGCCGTCCGGCCCGGTCGCCACGAACACGAGGTTGGGTACCGTCTGGTTCGAAACGAAGTTCAACTGCGAGGCCAGCGGCCGCGACCGTCCGCCCGGCGAGAGCGTGAGGAAGCTCGCGGCCGTCGGGTTGGTCACCGTCACGTTCATGACGACGCCCGAGACGCCCGAGGCCGGTACGCCGCCCCGCCCGGTCGCCTGCAGCGACAGCGTGCGCGCTGCGCCCAGCCGTGCCCGCGGGGCGCCGACACCGGTACGGGTGTCCAGGATCCGGTCCGGTGTCAACGAGGAGAACCGCGACTGCGCCTGGCCGCCGCCCGCGTCGAACCAGCCCACCACGTCGGCCAGGACATGGGTCGAGCCGGCGCGGTTGGTGAAGCGCACCCGCCCGCCGGACCCGACCGGGACGACCACCAGGTTCGGGCGGGTCTGGTTCGCCGAGAACACCAGGTTCGGCGCCGCCGGCTGCTGACCGCCCGTGGGGTGGACGGTCATGTCGCTCGCGGCGGTCCCCTGCGTGACCGTGACGTTCAGCAGGACGCCCCCCACTCCGGTCGTGGGAACACCTCCCCGGCCCACGACGGTGACGTCGTGGGACCCGCCGGGACCGAGCTTGCCGGTGCGCCCGCCGTTGCCGGTGCGGGTGTCGAAGACGCGCGCCGGTGTGAGGGAGGTGAACAGCGCATCGGCGTTCGCGCCGAGCAGCCCGGAGCCCGGTGGCGGCGGGGACGCGGTGGGCGACGGGGAGGGCGGCGGAGGCTGCGGCGAGGCCGTGACCGGCACGGCCGTCGACGGCTCCTGCGTGGCGAGGAAGCTGCTCCGGGCGGTGTTCCAGCGGGTGGCGAGGTAACTGCCCGTCGCGGGCGCCGTCGAGAAGTAGTCGTCCTTCCCGCAGTCCAGGTACGCCTCCATGCTGGCCGGGCACACGGTGCGCAGGACCAGCCCGGGAGAGCCGTCGGCGTAACACATCCGGTCGGCGTCGTCGTCGCAGTGGCCGAGCTGCGTCGCGTGCGGCGCCGTCGGCTGCACGCCACCGAGGTTGTGCAGCAGCTCGTGTGCCTCCACCGACTGCCCGCGCGACGCCAAGCCCCAGCAGCCGCTGTCGATCCGGCCGACCTGGCCGGCGGCGCCGGAATTGTTGACGTTGTCCTGGCCCGGCCGGTCGTCGAGGTAGTAGCCCGCGATGCCACACAGGACGGTCGACTCCATCCAGACGAGATACTTGCGATCCGGCCGGTTGAAGCCCTGGGCGCGCAGCTCGGTCATGGTGTTGGTGAAGGTGTCGTCGCCGAGGGCAGTCAGCGCGACGCGCTGGACGACCAGGGTGCAGTTGCTGTCGGTGACGTAGCGCAGGTGTCGCACGCCGCCGGTCTGCCGGGCGCTCTCCGCGAACACATGATCGGCTTCGGCGGCCCACCGGGCGATCGACGGGGCCACCGTCGCGTAGCGGTCAGTCGTTCCTGCCGGCACGGCGTAGATCGCCTGGATCCTCGCGCCGGACGTGCCGTCGCCGTAGCAGGGCAGCGTCGGCGGGGGCAGCGCCTGGGCGGTGGCGGGCACCGGTTGCTCCTCACGGCCGGGCCAGGGCACGCTCGGATCCACCCCGGGAGGTGCCGGATCGGGGCCGTGCGTGCAGGCCGTGGGCCCCCCGCCGTCGGCGGACAGCGGCGTCAGGGCGCCGCAGGACACCTGCCCGCTCGGGGGCGGCGGGACGTCGGCAGAGCTGAGGGGTGCGTGCGCCACGCCCGCCATGAGCAGGGCGGCGAGCAACAGCCGGGCGGCGTTGTGGTGCCGCCCTGCCCGTCGTCGATGGAGGGGGAGGTGCATGGGGGCCCGTTCTGGCCGGAGGTGGAGGAGCTGAGGCTTCCCGGTACAAGAGCAAACGTGTGTAGCGGGCGAAGGGCTCGTAGTCGGCCATGTTTCACCCGATCAGAGCATCGCCCCGCCGCGGTCCCCTCGCCACCGGTGCCCGCGCAGTACCGTCTGCGCATGAGCAGCCGGGCCGCCTCCAGCTCGCGGGAGCGCCGGCTCCTCGCCCCTGCGCCGGCGGGCCGGGTCGGCGCCTGGGTCTACGCGCTGCGCACCACGAACTCGCCGCCGGACCGCGACCCGCGCACCTTGGACGCGGTCACGACGTGGCTCGTGGTCACCCGGGCCGCCACGCTGTCGATGACGCTGTTCGCCGGGCTGGTGGCGGGGCTGCTGGGCGTACTCGTCGACGGCTTCTCCTGGCCGCTCTACCTGCTGGCGCTGCTGGGGATCCTGCTCGCGCATGCCTGCACCACCATCATGAGTGGCCTGTCGGACGTCGGGATCGGCCGGGACACCGGGGACGACGCGCGTGCTGTCCACGCCCCGCATCCCCTGCTCACCGGAACGGTGAAACGGCGCCAGATGGGGCTGGCCGTTCTCGGGCTCCACCTCACCGGGCTCGTCATGCTGGTCGCGCTTGCGACCCAGCGCGGCTGGCCTGTCCTGGCCTTCGGCCTCGCCGGAGTGTTCCTGTCGATCGCCTACCACGCGCCGCCGCTGCGGCTGAACAAGCGCGGACTGGGCGAGCTGGGGGCGTTCCTGGTGTGGGGCCCGCTGATGGTCGGGGGGACCTACTTCTCGGCGACCGGCGAGCTGCCCTGGCAGGTGTGGCTGGCCAGCCTCCCGTACGGCCTGCTCTGCACCTCCGTGCTGATGGGCGAGCACATCGACAAGATCCCGTACGACGAGCTGTCCTGGACGCGGACGCTGCCCGTTCGGCTGGGCGGTGTGCGGGCGCGGGTCGCGACGATCGCGTTGCTGGTCGGCTTCTACGTCACCACCGGCGTGGCGGTGGCCGTGGGCGCGCTGCCGTGGCCGGTCCTGCTGGTGGCCCTGGCGCTGCCGACGCTGCGCAAGGCATCGGGCGCCCTGCGCCGTCCGGCGCCCGCCGACCCGCCGCCGGGCTTTCCGGTCTGGCCGCTGTGGTTCGCCGCTGTCTGCTTCGTGCATGTCCGGCGCGCCGGCGCGCTGCTGGTGCTCGGCCTGCTCGTCGCAGCCGTCACCGGCACCGGCCTCCCACTAGGTTGAGCGGGTGCTCGACCTGCTGCTGGCCCTGGTCACCTTCCCGCTGATCGTCGCCGTCGGGCTCGCGCTGTTGGCCGCGGTCACGCTGGTGCCGTTCGTTCTGGCGCTGCAGATGGCCGATGCGCGGGCGTTCTCCTCCGCCCGCTGGGGGGCGGTCGCGCTCGGCGGTTCGTTGCTCGGCCTGGCGCTCGCGCTGGTCTTCTCCCGCGTCGAGCGGGTGCCGACACTCGCCGCGCTCCTGCCGCTGGTGCTGACCTGGAGCGGCCCGGGGGCGCTGTGGCTGCTGACCGGCGAGGAGACCGCGATCGGCGGCCGCGCCGGCCGGCACGAGTAGGGCGCGGTCGTTCGTCGGGTGCCGGCTGCTCGGGCGGGGCCGGCCGCACCGATCACCGCGTACTGACGACGCGGAAGGGCTCGGCCAGCCGGCCCTCCGGGAAGCCGGCCGCGGCCGCGTGCAGCGAGAGCCGCTCGCGGATGCGGCCCTCGAGGTCGTCGAGGTGCGCAGTCTGCGACGCATGGGCCCGCAGCGCGGCCAGCTTGCGCTCGAAGGTGTCCGTCACGTCGACAGAGCGGTTCGGTCCAGCCGCGGTGCCGCCCATCACCCACACCTCGTCCACGGTCCACGCCGGCAGCCCCTCGCCGGCGAGGTCGAGGTGGGCGAAGGGATTGCGCGCGTCGGGGTAGACGGCGCTGATCGCCGCCTCGCCTGCCGCCAGGTGGTCGGGATGGCTGGCCGAGATGCGCTCCCAGTTCCGCTCCGGCGACTGGATCATCATCCGTTGCGGGCGCTTCTGGCGGATGACCCGGGAGAGGTCACGCCGCAGCTCATGGGTGATCGTCAGCCGCCCGTCGGGGTAGCCGAGGAAGGTCACGTCCTCGACGCCGACCTCCTTGGCCGCCGCCTGCTGCTCGGCCCGCCGGATGCCGGCGATGTCGCGGCGCGGCACGTCGGGGTCGAAGCCGCCGGCGTCGCCGTCGGTGCAGATGCAGTACGACACCTCGATGCCCTCGGCTGTCCAGCTCGCCACCGTGCCGCCGGCGCCGAAGTCGACGTCGTCCGGGTGCGCCGTCACCACCAGTGCCCGCTCGACCGTGCTCTCCTGCTCCGTCATGTCTGCTCCCTCGGCGTCCGGTACGGCAGAGCATGCCGGATACCGCCTCCACGGTGATCCCTGCGTACCGGTGATCCCCGCGTACCGGTGATCCCGCGTACCGGTGATCCCCGCGTACCTCGAGGTGCTCCGGTGCCCTGAAACCACGTCAACTTCCGCGTGGATCAAGGGATGGTCGAGGGGACGATCAAGGGACGGTGAGGGTGGCCTGGATGTCGGGAGGTGAACCTAGACTGGTCCGGGTGAGCCCCCGTGGAGATGTCGTCGGCGCGGACGACGACCTCGGCCCGGCGGTCCCCGCGCCGTCGCGGCCGAGCGTCGACCGGCTCCTCGACGGGCTGAACCCCCAGCAGCGCGAGGCCGTCGTGCACGAGGGCAGCCCGCTGCTGATCGTCGCCGGTGCGGGGTCCGGCAAGACCAAGGCGCTCACGACTCGGATCGCCTACCTACTGGCGGCACGGCACGTCCAGCCCGGCGAGGTGCTGGCCATCACCTTCACCAACAAGGCCGCCGGGGAGATGCGTGAGCGGGTCGCCGTGGCTGTCGGGCCGCGTGCTCGCGCCATGTGGGTGCTGACCTTCCACTCCGCCTGCGTCCGGATCCTGCGCGCCGAGGCCAGGAAGCTCGGCTTCACCAGCACCTTCTCGATCTACGACTCGGCCGACGCGCAGCGGCTGATGACCCTGGTCTGCCGCGACCTCGACGTGGACGCCAAGCGCTTCCCGCCCCGCGTGATGAGCAACAAGGTCAGCGACCTGAAGAACGAGCTGGTCGACCACGAGAGCGCGGCGGCCAAGGCGGAGACCGAGCACGACCGCACCGTCGCCGAGGTCTACGCGACCTATCAGGCCCGGCTGCGCGAGGCCAACGCCCTGGACTTCGACGACCTGATTGCGACGACCGTCGACCTGTTCCAGGCCTTCCCGGACGTTGCTGAGCACTACCGGCGGCGCTTCCGGCACGTGCTGGTGGACGAGTACCAGGACACCAACCACGCGCAGTACGTCCTGGTCCGCGAGCTGGTCGGCGCCACCGGGGGCCGCGGGCAGCGCGCGACGGCTCCCGGCGCGATCCCGCCGGCCGAGCTGTGTGTGGTCGGTGACGCCGACCAGTCGATCTACGCCTTCCGGGGCGCCGACATCCGCAACATCGAGGACTTCGAGAACGACTACCCCGACGCGAAGGTCGTGCTGCTCGAGCAGAACTACCGCTCCACGCAGACGATCCTGTCGGCGGCCAACGCCGTCATCGCCAAGAATCCGAGCCGCAAGCCCAAGCGGCTGTGGACCGACTCCGGCGAGGGCGACCCGATCGTCGGCTACGTCGCGGACAACCAGCACGACGAGGCCGCTTTCGTCGCCGGAGAGGTCGACCGGCTCGGCGACGAGCACGGCGTCAAGCCGCACCAGGTGGCCGTCTTCTACCGCACCAACGCGCAGTCCCGCGTCTTCGAGGAGGTGTTCATCCGGGTCGGCCTGCCGTACAAGGTCGTCGGCGGGGTGCGCTTCTACGAGCGCAGGGAGGTCCGGGACGCCCTGGCCTACCTGCGGGTGCTGACCAACCCGGCCGACACGGTCAGCCTGCGCCGGATCCTCAACACCCCGCGGCGCGGGATAGGCGACCGGGCCGAGGCCTGCCTGGAGGCCTTCGCCGGCCGCGAGCGGGTGCCGTTCGCCGAGGCGCTGCGCCGCTGCGACGAGGTCCCCGGCATGGCGACGCGCAGCGCCAACGCCGTGCGCCAGTTCGCCGAGCTGATGGACGAGTTGCGTGCGCTCGCCGAGGGGAACATGCCGCCGGCAGAGGTGCTCGAGGCGGTTCTCGACCGCACCGGCTACCTCACCGAGCTGGCGCAGAGCGTCGACCCGCAGGACGAGAGCCGGGTCGAGAACCTCTCCGAGCTGGTCGGCGTCGCCCGGGAGTTCAGCGAGCGGGTGCCCGACGGCGGCGTCGCCGACTTCATGGAGCAGGTCTCCCTGGTCGCCGATGCCGACTCGATCCCCGACCCGGAAGGTGATGCCGACGGCGTGGTCACGTTGATGACGCTGCACGCCGCCAAGGGCCTGGAGTACCCGGTCGTGTTCCTCACCGGTCTCGAGGACGGGGTGTTCCCACACCTGCGCGCCCTGGGCGACGAACGCGAGCTGCAGGAGGAGCGGCGGCTGGCCTATGTGGGCATCACCCGCGCCCGCGAGCGGCTCTACCTCTCCCGCGCACACATGCGGAGCGCCTGGGGGCAGATCTCCTCCAACCCGGCGTCGCGTTTTCTCGACGAAGTCCCTGACGGGCTGGTCGAGTGGCAGCGGGAGGAGTCCTCCGTGGCGGCACCGGCCCCTGCGTCGAGCCGCATGGCGGACCGGCTGGTCGGCACGGCGCGCAGTCGGTCCGCCGGTCCCGGGCTGCGGCCGATCCCGAACCTCGAGCCGGGCGACCGGGTGACCCACGACGCCTTCGGCCTGGGCACCGTCACCGCGACCCGCGGCGCCGGGGACAAGGCGCAGGCCGAGGTGGACTTCGGCGGGGCGACGGGCGCCAAGTGGCTGCTGCTGCGCTACGCCCCGTTGGACAAGCTCTGACACCCTCGCCGCGACGGGCTCGGAGGGCGCCATGCGCGGCTCGGAGGGCGCTATCGGACGGCGACGCCGCGCTTGCTCAACCAACTGACCGGGTTCACGGGGGTCCCGTTGATGCGCACCTCGAAGTGCAGGTGCGGGCCGGTCGACTGGCCGGTGTTGCCCTCCCGGCCGATCTGCTCCCCGGCGGCGACGCGGTCCCCGGCGCCGACGAGGATCGCGCTCATGTGGCCGTACACCGTGACCGTGCCGTCGGCGTGGATCAGGCGGACACAGCGACCGTAGCCGCCCTCCCAGCCGGCGGAGACCACAGTGGCGTTGGTGACCGCCCGGATCGGGGAGCCGACCCCCGACGCTAGGTCGATGCCGGCGTGCAGGCGCCCCCACCGGCGGCCGTAGGCACTGGTGAGGCGCCCCAGGCCGGGCCGCACGAAGGCCGCCTTGCTCTCGGCGGCCGGCGCGTCGCGGTCCCGCGAGGCGCGCTCCGGCTTAGCCGCCGGCGGCTTGGGCTTGTTCGCGACAACCAGACCCTGCTCGAGCGCGCTGTTGAGCGCCACGTTGGTCTGCTCCGCCGCCGGCAGGGCCACCGGCTGCAGGGCGGAGGCTGCGGTCACCCGCGGTGCGATGTCGACCGCCGAGGCCGGGAAGGCGGCCAGACCGGCGAAGGCGCTGGCGGCCGCTGCGAGCAGGACACCGGGCAGCAGCGCGGTGCGCGTCCGGGGCGGCCTGGGGGCGACATGGCGCGCACGCGACTGCTGCGGGGGCAAGTTCTCGGCTCCGTCGTCGGGGTCAGGACAGTACGAACCAGACCCCCTCCAGGGGGTCTGCTCCGATCCTGACCCGCCCCGCGGAGGGGACCTGGAGGCGGGTCGTTACACCGACGTTATCGCTTTGAGCGGCAACAGAGCAAATCTCGTCACTACCCACTTCTCGTCCGGATAGACCTTCGGGCTCGATTTCCGGCCCGGCGCAACCCGCCGGCAGCGGCCCCCGGAGGATGCGACGCGTGGCGCGCGTACTCTCCCACCGGACCGACTCCCTTCCGTTGGAGGCCCTGTGACCAGCCCCGGCCGCATCCGCGTGGTCGTCGCCAAGCCCGGCCTCGACGGCCACGACCGTGGCGCCAAGGTCGTGGCGCGCGCGCTGCGCGACGCCGGCATGGAGGTCATCTACACCGGCCTGCACCAGACGCCGGAGCAGATCGTGGAGACGACGGTCCAGGAGGACGCCGACTGCGTCGGGCTCTCGGTGCTGTCGGGGGCGCACATGACGCTGTTCCAGCGCGTGACGCAGCTGCTGAAGGAGCGCGGCGCCGAGGACGTCGTGGTCTTCGGCGGCGGGATCATCCCCGAGGACGATCTGCCGTTGCTCGCCGAGTTGGGCGTGGCCAAGGTCTTCACCCCCGGCGCCACGACGCAGTCGATCGTCGAGTGGGTCCAGCACAACGTCGGCGGCTCGACCGCCGCCTGAGACGGGGCAGAGCCGATCAGCGGGCCGTACGACGACGCCGCGCGGCCCAGCACGCCCCCAGCAGCACCGTCGCGGCCAGCGGCAGCAGCGCCGGCACACCGGTCGCCGGCAGCGACGCTCCTCGCGGGCCGGGCGCCGCGGGAGCCGGAGCGACCGCTGGAGCGACCGGCACCGAGACCGGCGCGACCTCGCGCAGACCGGCCAGCACCGGCAGCTCCAGCACGCCGGGCGCGGCGGCCGTCGTGGTGACCGTGACGTCGCCCGGGACCGTGTTGCCGCGGTGGCCGCTGTCGCTGGCCGCCAGCACGACCGCGAGCCGGTGCCCGGCGGGGAAGCGCTGCACGACCCCGGGGAGCTCGATGCGTACCGGTTCGTCCAGGTCGGTGAGGCGCGCGGCCGACACCAGCCTGTGCCGAAGCGTCACGGTGCCGTCGGGTGCCAGGTCGTAGAGCTTGGCGAACAGCACGAGGTCGCCGGCTCCGTCCGGCAGCGGCACCGCCGGCAGTGTCCGCGAGAGCGACACCGTCAGTGCCGGGACACCGGCCAGGTCGAGGTCGCCGGCCAGCGGCTCGGAGGTGAACTGCGCGAAGGTGCCGGGGGTGTCGCGGACCGGCTCGTTCTGCGCGACGACGGGGAACTCGCTGTAGCTGCTCGGCGCTCCGGCCGGCACCACGGCGGCGAAGCGCGCGGTGCCGTCCTGCACGTCGGCCGCGTCCGTGACCAGGGCGCCCGACCCGGACAGCAGCAGGTGCAGGTCCTGTGCCACCGGGTAGCCGGGAGCCCGCGCGTAGGCGGCGGCCACGTCGGCCCGGGTCGTGCCGGTCAGCGCCCAGTCGCGGAAGTACTCGGTGTCCAGCGACGGGGCGGGCCCGACCCCGAGCAGGTAGTGGTCGAACCAGGCCGCGTACATCGCGCCGAGGAAGGTCTGCTCGGCCGGCCGGCGCTGGTCCAGCTCCCCCGGGACGGGGGTGGCCGTGCTGTGCCCCCAGCTCTGCCAGACCATCTTGACCGGCACCTCGCGCTGCCGCAGCGCCGACCAGGTGGCGATCGCCTCCTGCAGGGTGAACAGCGTGTCGGCCTGGCCCTGGCTGAGCAGCACCGGGATGTCGATCTCGTCCAGGTAGCTGGTGACGGAGGCGCTGCGCGCGAAGTCGAGGGTGGCCGGGGACGGGGCGCCGTCCGAAGCCAGGTCGAGGAACGCGGTGCAGGCCCGGGGATCGAAGTTGGGGCAGGTGTTCGCCTGCTCGAGCTGCGCCACCAGGTCCTGCGGACGCTGGTTCTGCACGTCCTGGCCGAGACCGAGTGCGAAGAACAGCGACGTCCAGCCGATCTTCGACACGCCGACCGCGGCCGAGACGGATTCGGGATCGGTCGCCGTCCGGAGCGGGGAGACGTTGCTCGGCGCCAGGGAGTAGCCCAGGTCGTTCCAGGTGATCTGCGGGACGATCGTGTCGACCCGCCCGAAGGACGCGGTGGCGAACTGCACCTCGCCGCCGTAGGAGACACCGATCATGCCGAGCACCGGGTCGAAGTCGAGGTCGCCGCTCTCGGTACGGACGCGTCCGCCGATGTCGTAGGGCCGGCCGTCGCGGGTGGCAAGGTCCTTGCGGCCGCCGAGGAACTGCGCCAGGGCGTCGCCGACCCGGCCGTCCCACTCGCGCTGGTCGAGGGTGATCTCGCAGCCGCTGCCACCGAAGCCGAGCCCGGAGTAGGACAGGGTCACGTAGCCGCGTGCCGCGTAGTGCTGCGCGACGGTCGCGTTCCCACGCTCGCCGGCGTCGGTCTTGCTGCCGCCGAAGCCGTTCGTCGCCCGCACCGCCGCCGCCGGGGCGGCGGCGGTGGCGGTGCCCGGCAGGTAGAGGTCGCCGAGCACCTGGCAGGTCCGCGCCTCGTCCGGCCCGGTCTGCACGCTGAAGACCAGTGGCACCACCTCCACCGTCGTCGGCGCGCCCTGCGCGACGGCGGGAACGGCCAGCAGTGGCAGGGTGACGAGCGGGGCGAGCAGCAGGGCGACGCGGGTGCGCACGGGACGTCTCCGGGGACGAGGAGGGACCGGTCGGGAGCTGGGAAGGTGCAGCGACCGGGTGTGGACGTCCCCAGTGTGCTGCGTCACACCGCCCGGGGTGGGGTGTTCGTGCCTGCCGCACCGTGGCTACCCTCGCGAGCAACGCGCAAGAGTTGCATCCGTCGACGAGATCGGACCCCCCGTGGACCTCATGGAGTACCAGGCGAAGGAGCTCTTCGCCAAGCACGGTGTGCCGGTGCTGCCCGGCGAGACGGTCGACTCGGCGCCGGCCGCCCGCGCCGTCGCCGAGCGGATCGGCAAGCCGGTGGTCGTCAAGGCCCAGGTCAAGACCGGCGGGCGTGGCAAGGCGGGCGGCGTGAAGCTGGCCGAGACGCCGGACGAGGCCGTCGAGAAGGCGCAAGGCATCCTCGGCCTCGACATCAAGGGCCATCTGGTGCGCAAGGTGCTCGTCACCGAGGCCAGCGACATCGAGGTGGAGTACTACGTCTCGTTCCTGCTGGACCGCGCGAACCGCTGCTACCTGGCGATGTGCAGCGCCGAGGGTGGCATGGAGATCGAGCAGCTCGCCGTGGAGCGACCGGAGGCGCTGGCCCGGATCGCCGTCGACCCGGTCGAGGGCGTCGACGAGAAGAAGGCGCGCGAGATCGCCGAGGCCGGTCGGATCCCGGCCGACGTGATCGACGAGGTCACCCGCATCCTCGTCAGCCTGTGGAAGGTGTTCGTCGAGGAGGAGGCCACCCTCGTCGAGGTCAACCCGCTGTGCCGCACCCCTGACGGCCGCATCGTCGCGCTCGACGGCAAGGTCACCCTGGACGGCAACGCCGAATTCCGGCACCAGGACGTCTTCGACGCGTACGCCGACGTCGTGGCCGAGGACGACCTCGAGGGGCGGGCCAAGAAGAAGGGCCTGAACTACGTCAAGCTCGACGGTGCGGTCGGCATCATCGGCAACGGTGCGGGTCTGGTCATGAGCACCCTCGACGTCGTCGCCTACGCCGGCGAGGCACACGGCGGGGTCAAGCCGGCCAACTTCCTCGACATCGGCGGCGGCGCCTCCGCGCAGGTGATGGCCGACGGCCTCGAGATCATCCTGTCCGACCCGGACGTCCGCTCGGTGTTCGTCAACGTCTTCGGCGGAATCACTTCCTGCGACGCGGTCGCCAACGGCATCGTGCAGGCGCTCGGCATGCTCGGCGGGGCGGCCACCAAGCCGCTCGTCGTACGACTGGACGGCAACAACGTCGAGGAGGGGCGTCGCATCCTCGCGGAGGCCGCCCACCCGCTCGTGACGGTCGTCGACACCATGGACGGCGCGGCCGACAAGGCCGCCGAGCTTGCTGGAGCTGCTGCGTAATGGCCATCTTCCTGACCGACTCCTCCAGGGTCATCGTCCAGGGCATCACCGGCTCCGAGGGCACCAAGCACACCCGACGCATGGTGGCCTCCGGCACCAACGTGGTCGGAGGCGTGAACCCGAGGAAGGCCGGCAGCGACGTCGACGGCATCCCGGTCTTCGCGACCGTGGCCGAGGCGATGAAGGAGACGGAAGCCGACGTCAGCGTCATCTTCGTCCCGCCCGCGTTCGCCAAGGCCGCGGTCGTCGAGGCCATCGATGCGCAGATCCCGCTGGCGGTCGTCATCACCGAGGGCATCCCGGTGCAGGACAGCGCCTGGTTCTTCGCCTCTTCGATGTCCAAGGCCGGCAAGGGCAAGAGCACCCGCATCATCGGGCCCAACTGCCCCGGCCTGATCAGCCCCGGGAAGTCCAACGCCGGCATCATCCCGGCGTCGATCGCGCCGAAGGCCGGGCGTATCGGCCTGGTCTCCAAGTCCGGCACGCTGACCTACCAGATGATGTACGAGCTGCGGGAGTTCGGCTTCTCGACCGCCATCGGCATCGGCGGGGACCCGGTCATCGGCACCACGCACATCGACGCGCTCGAGGCGTTCGAGAAGGACCCGGAGACCGACGCCATCGTCATGATCGGCGAGATCGGCGGGGACGCCGAGGAGCGCGCGGCCGACTACATCAAGGCGAGCGTGACCAAACCGGTCGTCGGGTACGTCGCCGGTTTCACCGCTCCCGAGGGCAAGACGATGGGCCATGCCGGTGCGATCGTGTCCGGCTCCTCCGGCACCGCGCAGGCCAAGCAGGAGGCGCTCGAGGCGGCCGGGGTCAAGGTCGGCAAGACGCCGTCGGCCACCGCCGCGCTGATGCGGGAGATCATGCGCTCACGCACCGCCTGACCCTGTCTCCGGTGGATGTCGGCGAGCCGCACCCGTGGTTCGTCCAGTGGCTGGGACAGTCGTCAGCGCCATGACCGAGACGCTGAACCGCCCCGCACCCACGTCCCTGCGCTCGTCCCCGACCCGCAGCGGTGTCGGTGCTGGTGCCGCCGCGGCGCTGTGGACCACTGCGGTGGGGCTGCTCTGCGTGGTCGTGCCGGCGCTGCTCGTCTGGGGCACCGACAGCCGTTCGGGTGCCGGGGCCGGGGAGGCGCTGCGCAACGCCGCGCGGCTGTGGCTGGTCGCGCACGGCGCGTCGCTGGACGTGCCCGGCGGGCGCTACGCGCTGACGCCGATCGGGTTGTTGCTGCTGCCCCTCGCGCTGCTGGCCCGTTTCGCCGCCGTCGCCGCTCGCGACGTCCGCCCGGCGCGGGTACGCGCGGCCATGACGCTGACGCTGTGGATCGCCGGGCCGTACGCCCTGCTCGTGGCCGCCGTGGCGGTGGCCGCCACCGACCCGGACGTGTACGTCTCGCCGGTGCAGTCCCTGCTCGCCGGGCTGGCCGTGGGCCTTGCAGGCGCAGCCTTCGGCGTGCTGTGCCCGGGCCGGCTGTGGCGGGCAGCCTGGCACGCGCTGTCCCGGCGTACCCGGCGGCTGGTGCAGGCCGCGGCGGCCGCGGCCGCCCTGTCGATCGCTGCCGGCGCGGTCCTGGCCGGTGGCTCGCTGGCCTTCCACGGGGCGCGTGCCGCCGAACTGGCCGGCTCCAGTGAGCCCGGCGTGGTCGGCGGGATCGCCCTGCTGCTGGCCTGCCTGGCCCTGCTCCCGAACGCCGTCGTCTGGGCCGTCGCCTGGCTGGCCGGCCCCGGCTTCGCCGTCGGGGTCGGCACCGTCGTGAGTCCGTCCGCCCACGAGGTCGGGCCGGTCCCTGCGTTGCCCCTGCTCGCCGCCCTCCCGGACACGGCAGTGCCCGGGTGGGTGGGGGTAGCCGGCCTTGTCGTCCCGCTCGTCGCCGGTGCCGTCGCCGGCCGGATGGTCATCGCTGAACTCGCCGCCGACGAGCCGGGACGGGTGCGCACGGTGACCGAGGCGGCGCTCGTCGGGCCGGTCTGCGGTGCCGCGGTCTGGCTGCTGGCCTGGCTGTCCGGCGGCGCGGTCGGGGGGGCCCGGCTCGTGCAGGTGGGCCCGTCGCCGTGGCGGGTGGCGCTGGCCGTGGCGACGGTGGTCGCGGTCGGTTCCGTCGCCGGTGCCCTGCTCCGCCGCGGCCGCCTGCTCGGGCGCTCCTGAGATCGGGCGGCCTGCGCCCCGCCCGTTCAGCCCCCGCGGACGACCTCCTCGAACTCCGCGGCGCACCTGTCGATCGCGGCCTGGTCGCTGCCGGCCTGCTGGAGGCACTCGGTGAGATTGGTCAGCTTGCCGCCGCCCAGCAGCGACACGACGCCGGCGATGACCAGGATCGTCAGCAACACTCCCACCATGCCGGTGATGACGCCGGCCAGGGCCATCCCGCCGTTGGTCGCCTCGCCCCGCTTGGCCCGCCCTCGCCCCACCAGACCCAGGACGACGGCGACCACGCCGAAGATCCCGCCGACGAACAGGAACCAGCTGACCAGGCTGAGGATGCCGAGCACCAGCGCGGCGACGCCCAGCCCGTTGCGGGCGGCGCGGGGAACGGGCTCGCCGAAGGCGCCCGGACCGGCGTGGCCCGGCGGGGTGGTCGGCGGACGGTACGGGTCCTGTGGGCTGCTCATGGGTCCTCCCGGCTCGGGCTGGTCATCGTCACGGTCCTGCCCCTGTCGGTCCGTCGGAACCGACGGCGGTGCCCGGCGCGTCGTGCCTCCTGTCGCTCGTCGCCTCGCTACCGTCCGGTGGAGGAGCATCGGCCCCAGACGAGGAGCGACGATGAGTGCCCAGCAGACGGACGCGAAGAGTTTCATCGGCGGCCTGTTCGACTTCAGCTTCACGACGTTCGTCACGCTGAAGTTCCTGCGCGTCATCTACGGGATCCTCGTGGTCCTCATCCTGCTCGGCGGGCTGGTCTTCCTGCTGCGGGTCCTGTCGCTCGGCGGCGTCGGGATCGTCCTCGGGCTGATCTTCGTCCCGCTCGGCACCTTGCTCTACCTGGTGTTCGCACGGATGTGGATGGAGCTCATCGCGGTGCTCTTCCGGATCGGCGAGAACACCTCGACGCTGGTCGCCCTGATGAGCTCCGGTGCCGGCGGCCCCGGCAGTCCCGGCAGTCCCGGCAGTCCCGGCGGACCCCCTCCGGGAGCAGGCCCGTGGGGCGGAGGGCCGGGCGGGACGGGCCCGCAGACGCCGTACACCGGCGGGACCGGGCAGCCCGGCCCCTTCTCCTAGACTGCTCGCTGCCCGCGCCGAACGGTCGCGGGCGGTGATCCTTCAGCGGCGGTCCCTGACGGCACCGCCTCCCGCAGTCACTCGAGGAGCACGTCCTGTCCGCACGCCTGGTCGTGCTGGCCTCCGGCACCGGCAACACCTTGCAGGCCCTGCTGGACGCCTGCGCCGACCCCGCCTTCGGCGCACGCGTGGTCGCGGTCGGCAGCGACCGCCGCGGGATCCGGGCGCTCGACCGGGCCGCCGCAGCCGGTGTCCCGACCTTCACCGCGGCGCCGGCCGACTCTCCCGACCGGGCGCGCTGGAACACGACGCTTGCCGACGCGGTCGCGTCGTACGCCCCCGACCTCGTCGTCTGCGCCGGTTTCATGCGCATTCTCGGCGCCGACTTCCTGACCCGGTTCCCGCACCGCGTGGTGAACACCCATCCTGCGCTGCTGCCGGCGTTCCCGGGCGCGCACGCGGTGGCCGAGGCACTCGCGTACGGCGTGCGGTTGACGGGCGTGACCGTGCATCTGGTGGACGAGGGAGTCGATACCGGACCGGTCGTGGCGCAGGCTGCGGTACCGGTGCGGGAGGACGACGACGAGGCCTCGCTGCACGCGAGGATCCAGGACGTGGAGCAACCGCTCTACGTCGAGGCAGTGCGGCGGCTGGCGCGCGAGGGCTGGACCGTCGAGGGAAGGACCGTGAGATTCCGATGACCCGCACCCGAGTGCGCCGCGCGCTGCTCAGCACCTACGACAAGGCAGGGCTGGTCGAGCTGGGCCGGGGGCTGGCCGACGCCGGCGTCGAGCTCGTCTCCACCGGCTCGACCGCCGCCCGGCTGCGCGAGGCCGGTGTCGCCGTCACGCCGGTGGACCAGCTGACCGGCTTCCCGGAGTGTCTGGACGGACGGGTCAAGACGCTGCACCCGAAGGTGCACGCCGGCATCCTGGCCGACCTGAGGCTCACCGACCACATCGCGCAGCTCGAGCAGCTCGACATCGAGCCGTTCGAGCTGGTCGTGGTCAACCTCTACCCCTTCACCGAGACGGTCGCGTCGGGCGCCGCACCGGAGGAGTGTGTCGAGCAGATCGACATCGGCGGGCCGACGATGGTGCGCGCCGCGGCCAAGAACCACCCCTCGGTGGCGGTGGTCGTGGACCCCGCGTCGTACGGCGAGGTGCTCGGGGCCGTCCGGCAGGGCGGCACGACACTGGAGCAGCGAAAGCGCCTGGCGGCGCAGGCCTTCGCGCACACCGCGGCGTACGACACGGCGGTCGCCTCGTGGTTCTCCTCCGGCTACGCGCCGGCGGACGAGGAGCGCTTCCCGGCCTTCCTCGGCGCGACCTGGGAGCGCTCCGCGGTGCTGCGCTACGGCGAGAACCCGCACCAGGGTGCGGCGTTGTACCTGGCGCCGGGCGGGGCGGACACGCTCGCCTCGGCGCAGCAGCTGCACGGCAAGGCCATGTCGTACAACAACTACGTCGACACCGACGCCGCGCTGCGCGCCGCGAACGACTTCGCCGAGCCGTGCGTGGCCATCATCAAGCACGCCAACCCGTGCGGGATCGCGGTGGCCGGCGACATCGCCGACGCGCACGCCAAGGCGCACGCCTGCGACCCGGTGTCGGCCTTCGGTGGCGTGATCGCGGCCAACCGGCCGGTCTCCCTCGCGATGGCCGAGCAGATCGCGGACGTGTTCACCGAGGTGGTCGTCGCCCCGGCGTACGACGACGGCGTGGTCGAGCTGTTGTCGAGGAAGCCCTCGATCCGCCTGTTGCGCACCGGTGGTTTCGGTGGCCGGGGCGTGGAGCTGCGCCCGGTGAACGGCGGGGTGCTGTTGCAGGACGCGGACGCGCTCGACGCGCCCGGGGACGACCCGGCGAGCTGGACGCTCGCCGCGGGGGAGCCGGCAGACGCCGCGCTGCTGGCCGAGCTGGCCTTCGCCTGGCGGGCCGTACGCGCGGTCAAGAGCAACGCGATCCTGCTCGCGGCAGATGGCGCCACGGTCGGCGTGGGCATGGGCCAGGTGAACCGGGTGGACGCCGCGCGGCTCGCCGTGGAGCGGGCGGGGGAGCGGGCGGTCGGGTCGGTGGCGGCGTCGGATGCGTTCTTCCCTTTCGCCGACGGGCTTCTCGTGCTCCTGGACGCCGGCGTCCGCGCCGTGGTCCAGCCCGGCGGGTCGGTGCGCGACGAGGAGGTCGTCGCGGCGGCGAAGAACGCCGGCATCACGATCTACCTCACCGGGACCCGGCACTTCGCACACTGATGCGCCGCGGAACCACCCACTGGCTCAGCAGTGCCGGTTCGACCTCCTGGCAGAGGTCGAAGTCTTGGTCGTAGTGCAGAAGGACGGCTCGGTACTCCAGCGCGGTCGCCGCAAGCAGAAGATCGACGGCACCCGCCGCCCGTCCCGCTCCGGCCGCGAACAGCCGGCGCTGCAACTCTTCCGCGCGCCGAGTGACATCCGGAGTCGTGTCCAGCGGGATGAACGCCTCGAGGATCCCCGCCAGGCGCGCATGCTCGGACTCGCTTCGCGCGGAGTAGCAGATTTCCAGTCGCATCGGCGAGCACGCCGCCGGAACCGCCCTGGCGTTCCACTCCTCGACCGCCGCGGCGACCTGCGCGCTGCGTCCAAGCCGATGGAACGCGGAGGCGTCGAGGAGGTAGAGGTTCACCGAGTCGCGTCGCGAACGGCATCCGGGTCGCCCAGGTCGGGCAGGTCACCCGACCGCGCCCAGGCGAGCAACTCACCCATCGCGCCCTGCGCGGCGACGATGTCGAGCGCCCGCGTGATCGTGTCCTTCTTCGTTCGGGTTCCGAGAACCTCCGCGGCCCGGGCCAACTTCTCCGCAGGCACGTCAACGAGCGTCTTCGCCACAGCCAACACCTCCCAGTTTGATATCCAAATCGTACCATCCAGATATCCACGGCTGGGCGTCGGCACCGCACAGACCCGGCCGGCGACGACCCGCCGTTCTGATCTGACGCTCCGGAGCAGCACATATGCATGGAGCTGCACTCGAACGCATGACTATGCTGCCGAGATGTTGATCCATCCCTGTGACGCGGCGCTGGACGAGCGCGAGTGGCGGGCATGGCTGGGTGAAGGACGTGACTTCGGCCAGCTGGTCACCAGCGACACGGACGGCTGGCCGCTGGTGGTGCCGACCCACTTCGTCCTCCAGGGCGAGCAGCAGGTGCTGGTGCATCTGGCTCGCTCGAACCCGATGTGGGCGGCGCTGCAAGCGGATTCCCGTGTCCTGCTGGCCGTGCTGGATGACTACGCCTATGTCCCGACCGGCTGGCGTGCTGCGCCTGACGTCCCGCCCGAGCACGGCGTCCCGACGAGCTACTACGCCGCCGTGCAGCTGAGGTGCCGGGCCGAGATCGTGGATGACCCCGTGGGCAAGGCCGACCTGCTGAGGCGGCAGCTGGAGCACTTCCAGCCCGACCGGGACTTCGCCGACATCTCCGTCGACAGCGAGCCGTACGGCCGCATGCTCGCGGGCATCCGGGCTCTGCGCTTGCACGTGGTCGACGTACGGGCGAAGTACAAGTTCGACGACCACAAGCCCGCCCGACACCGGCGCGACGTCGCCCGGCGCCTGCAGCAGCGCGCGCTGGGCCGTGACCGGGGGGCCGCCGACCAGCAGCTGCGCCGGCTGCAGCAGTCCCTGCAGGCACGCGGACCGGCGTGACTGCCCCGTACCGTCTGGACGAACTCACGCACCGTGGCTGGCCTGCTCTGGAGAGCGTCGAGGTGGACGGCTGGCTGGTCCGTCTGGCGCAGGGTGTCACGCAACGCGCCAATTCGGTTCTCCCGCTCCGGGCGCCACGCGACCTGAGCGCCGCTGTCGAGGAAGTGGAGCGGATCTACCGACAACGCGGCCTGACGCCGACCTTCCAGATCAGCCCTGCCGCGCAGCCGGCCGGCCTTGACGATCTTCTTGCCGACCGCGGTTACGCGGTGCGTACGCCCACCGTGATCCAGGTCGCCGACGTCAGCACCGCTCTGCGCCGGCTCCTCACGTCGGCGGTGGCCGCCTCGGTCGAGACGGCGCCCGACGAGGACTGGATGCGGCTCTGGTGGTCGATCGACGGCCGCGGTGGTGCCCAGGCACGCGCCGTTGCGTCCAGGCTGCTCACCGGCGGACCTGCCCTCTACGGATCGATCCGGGACAGCACCGGCGTGACGGCGGTTGCCCGACTGGCCCTGGTCGAGGAGTGGGCGGGTGTCTTCTGCATGGCCGTGCGCCCGGACGCCCGCCGCCGCGGCTACGGGCGCGCCGTGCTGCGCACCCTGCTCGAGCAGGCAGCGAGCCACGGAGCCACCCGCGCCTGGCTGCAGGTACTCGACGGCAACCACGGGGCCCGAGCGCTCTACGGCGACGCCGGCTTCGCCGCCGCGTCCAGCTACCACTACCGCAGCGCGTCGTCGCCCTGACCGACCGCCGCTAGGGTTCTCGTTCGTGACTGCCCGCCTGCTGCCCGGAGCCCCTGTCGCGGAGGCCGTGCTGGCCGACCTGCGGCCCCGCATCGCCCGCCTCGTTGCGGCCGGTCACCAGCCGGGGCTCGGCACGATCCTGGTCGGCGGGGACAGTGCCAGCGGCGGCTACGTGAACATGAAGATGGCCAAGGCCGCCGAGCTCGGCATGACCAGCCCCCACGTCCAGCTGCCCGATGACGCCACGCAGGCAGACGTGGTCGCCGCGATTCGCTCGATGAACGACGATCCGGCGGTCGACGCGATGCTGGTGCAGCACCCGACGCCGAAGCAGATCGACTTCGAGGCAGCCCTTCTCGAGATGGACCCCGACAAGGACGTCGACGGGCTGCACCCGGTCAACATCGGTCGGCTGGCCCTCGGGATGGCCGGCCCCGTCCCGTGCACGCCTGCGGGGATCGAGGCGCTGCTCGCCCACCATGGCATCCCGGTGGCCGGACAGGAGGTCTGCGTCCTGGGCCGCGGCACCACCCTCGGGCGCCCGCTCGCGCTGCTGCTCACGCAGAAGCGGCCGACGGCGAACGCCGCCGTGACCGTGGTGCACACCGGGGTGCCGGACTGGGAGCGCTACACCCGCCGCGCGGCGATCGTCGTGGCCGCCGTGGGCGTGCCCGGGATTCTGCGGCCCGAGCACATCACCCCCGGTGCGACCGTTGTCGGCGGCGGGGTCCGCTACGAGGGCAGGCGGCTGCTCCCCGACGTCGATGAGGCCTGCAACGAGGTGGCCGGCGCGATCACGCCGCGGGTCGGCGGTGTCGGCCCGACGACGGTGGCGATGTTGTTCAAGAACTGCGTCGAGGCTGCGGAGCGTCGGGCGGAGAGCTAGCCGGCCCGCCGGACCGACTCCTCGACATCGACCGGCAGCGGCCGCACGATCCCGGAGCTGATGACCTCGTTGGCCAGCCGGGCTCGCCGATTCACGCCCTCCGGGATCCGGAACTTTACGTACAGCCGCAGCAGGTGCTGCTTGACAGCCGCCTCCGTCACGACCAGCTCTCCGGCGATGTCGCGGGCAGTGGCCGGAGCCACGAAGGCCTCCTGCTGCAGTGCCGGTCGGCACAGCGAGGTCAGCACCTCGCACTCGCGGCGGGTGAGCTCCGGCGCCGACATGCGGCGCATCTCCACCGTGTCGTCGGCGCCCCCCGCGGTGAGTCCGGCCACCCGGGTGCGGCAGGCACCGAAGGCCAGCACGTCCCCGTCCAGCAGCACCCGGCGTCCCACCGGCCGGCCGTTGATCCGGGTGCCGTTGACCGAAAGCCCGAGGTCGCTGACGTAGAAGTGCCCGCCCCGCCGGACGATCTCGGCGTGCAGCCGCGAGACGCTCAGGTCGTCGAGGGCGATGTCCACACCTGGTCCACGCCCGACCGTCGTGACCTCGGCAGCCAGCGCGAACGTCTCACCGCTGTCCTCGAGCCGGAGGTGGGGCGTCTGCACGGGCGGGTCCTCCCAGCGGCGTGTGACGAGCGCGGACGGCGAGAGGTCCGCCGCGCACAGGGTTACCCGCAGCCGCGGCCGGTACACCCGCCCGCCGCCCGGCCGTGGCCGGACGCAGAGCCGGCACGCGGCGGGGGACAGCTCGCTACGCTGCGGCGATGTTCGAGCCGAGGAGCGCCCGCTGAGTCAGCTGCCCGCTGCCGTGGTGCTCGCGCTGGCCGGGCTCGGGCTGCTGCTGGCCGCGGTTCAGGACTGGCAGGTGGGCGCGTTCACGCTCTCGCTGGCACTCCTGCTCGCCGCCGGCCTGCGATTGACCCTGCCGGTCCGCTCGGCAGGGTGGCTCGCGGTGCGCGGTCGCGGCGTCGACAGCGCAGTGCTGCTCGGCCTCGGCTTCGCCCTGGCGGTGCTGGCCAACACCATTCCGAGGCCCTGACACCCTTCCGAGGCCCTGACCGCGAGGCGCCCCGGTGCCTCCGTGGGCTTCCGGCGGAGCTGCACCGCAGGACGGCCCCCGACGTCCCGGGCCCCGCACCCACCTCGTAGCCTGACGCCGCAGACGAATGTCCCCCGAGAAGCGGAGTCCTGTCCCTATGCCCAGCCCCGTTCACGTCACCGTCACCGGTGCGGCCGGCCAGATCGGCTACGCGCTGCTGTTCCGGATCGCTGCGGGTGGGCTGCTCGGCCCGCAGACCCCGGTCCACCTGCGCCTGCTCGAGATCGAGCCGGCGCTGAAAGCGGCCGAGGGCACCGCGATGGAGCTGGACGACTGCGCGTTCCCGCTGCTGTCCGGCATCGACATCACCGCCGATGCGCGGCAGGCCTTCGACGGCACCAACGTCGCACTGCTCGTCGGTGCCCGGCCGCGCACCGCCGGCATGGAGCGCGGTGACCTGCTGTCGGCCAACGGCGGGATCTTCCGGCCTCAGGGAGAGGCCCTCAACGCCGGCGCGGCCGACGACATCCGGGTCCTGGTCGTCGGTAATCCGGCCAACACCAACGCGCTCATCGCTGCATCGCACGCGCCCGACGTCCCGGGCGACCGCTTCACCGCGATGACCCGGCTGGACCACAACAGGGCGCTCTCGCAGCTGGCCAAGAAGACCGGCACGAGCGTCAACGACATCGCGAAGCTGACGATCTGGGGCAACCACTCCGCGACGCAGTACCCCGACTGGAGCAAGGCCACGATCGGCGGCCGTCCCGCCGAGGAGGTCGTCGGCGACCGCGGGTGGCTGGAGAACACCTTCATCCCGACCGTGGCCAAGCGTGGCGCCGCCATCATCGAGGCGCGCGGGTCGAGCTCGGCAGCGTCGGCCGCCAACGCCGCGGTCGATCACGTCCACAGCTGGGTCAACGGCACGCCTGCGGGCGACTGGACCTCTGCGGCGATCATGTCCGACGGCAGCTACGGCGTGCCCGAGGGCATCGTCTCGAGCTTTCCCTGCACCAGCGAGGGCGGCGAGTGGAAGATTGTGCAGGGCCTGGAGATCGACGAGTTCTCCCGTACGAAGATCGATGCCTCCGTCGCCGAGCTCGTCGAGGAGCGCGACGCGGTGCGCGGGCTGGGCCTCGTCTAGCGGGAGAGCCGTCCCCGGCCCATGAGCCGACGCCCGCGGCGTCGCCCTGACTCACCAGCCCATCCCTCGTCCCGAATCAGGCAGGCCATGAAGATCATCTACACCTACACCGACGAGGCGCCCGCGCTCGCCACGCACTCGTTGTTGCCCGTCCTGCAGGCGTACGCCGGCAAGGCCGGCGTCGACATCGAGACCCGCGACATCTCGCTGGCGGCGCGCATCCTGGCGCAGTTCCCCGACCGGCTGACCGAGGGGCAGCGGGTGCCGGATGCGCTGACGGAGCTCGGTGAACTGGCGAAGACGCCTGCGGCCAACATCATCAAGCTGCCCAACATCAGCGCCTCGGTTCCGCAGCTCAAGGCCGCCATCGCGGAGTTGCAGGGCGCGGGCTTCGCCGTCCCGGACTACCCCGAGAACCCGCAGACGGCGCAGGAGAAGGCTGCCCGCGCCCGCTACGACACCGTGAAGGGCAGCGCCGTCAATCCCGTGCTGCGTGAGGGCAATTCCGACCGTCGGGCACCCGCATCGGTCAAGGGCTTCGCCCGCACGCACCCGCACTCCATGGGGGCCTGGTCCTCCGACACGCGCTCGCACGTCACGACGATGCAGGACGGTGACTTCCGGCACTCGGAGGCCTCCGTGACGGTCGGCCAGGCGTCGACGCTGAGGATCGAGCATGTCGGGTCCGACGGCACGGTGACGGTGCTGAAGGAGTCCCTCCCGGTCCTGGCGGGGGAGATCGTGGACGCCGCGGTGATGCGCAAGGTGGCGCTGGAGGACTTCCTGGCCGGCGAGATCGCCGACGCGAAGGCCAAGGGCGTCCTGTTCTCGGTGCACCTGAAGGCGACAATGATGAAGGTCTCCGACCCGATCATCTTCGGCCACGTGGTGAAGCAGTTCTTCCGGGAGGTGTTCGGCCGGTACGGCCCGGAGCTGGCCTCCGTCGGCGCCGACCCGAACGACGGCCTGGCCAGCGTCCTGAACGCACTGGACAAGCTGCCCGCGGACACGCGGGAGGCGGTGGACAAGGCGATTTCGTCCACGTACGAGAACGGCCCGGCGCTGGCCATGGTCGACTCGAGCAGGGGCATCACCAACCTGCACGTGCCCAGCGACGTGATCATCGACGCGTCGATGCCCGCGGCGATCCGCAGCTCCGGGCAGATGTGGAACGCCGACGACCAGCTGCAGGACACCAAGTACGTCATCCCGGACTCCTCCTACGCCGCCCTCTACGCCGAGACCGTCGACTTCTGCCGTGAGCACGGCGCGTTCGACCCGGCCACGATGGGAACCACCCCCAACGTCGGCCTGATGGCGCAGAAGGCCGAGGAGTACGGCAGCCACGACAAGACGTTCGAGATCGCGGCGGCGGGCACCGTCCGGGTCGTGGACCCGGTGGGCACCGTGCTGCTGACGCACGACGTGGAGCCCGGCGACGTCTGGCGCGCCTGCCAGACCAAGGACGCGCCGATCTGCGACTGGGTGCAGCTGGCCGTCTCCCGCGCGCGGGCGACCGGTGCGCCGGCGGTCTTCTGGCTGGACGAGACCCGCGCCCACGACGCGCAGGTGTTGAAGAAGGTGCGCAGCCACCTGGCCGAGGTCGATCTGGACGGCCTGACGATCGAGGTCATGGACGTCGCCGCCGCCACCCGCTACACCCTCGACCGCGCCCGCCGGGGTGAGGACACCATCTCGGTCACCGGCAACGTGCTGCGCGACTACCTCACCGACCTGTTCCCGATCCTCGAGCTGGGCACGAGCGCCAAGATGCTGTCGATCGTGCCGCTCATGCAGGGCGGCGGCCTGTTCGAGACCGGTGCCGGAGGTTCGGCCCCCAAGCACGTGCAGCAGCTGGTCAAGGAGAACCACCTGCGCTGGGACTCGCTCGGAGAGTTCCTGGCGTTGTCGGTGTCGTTCGAATTCCTCGGCGAGAAGACCGACAACGCGCGCGCGGCCCTGCTCGGCAGGACGCTGGACTCGGCCACCGCGATGCTGCTGGAGGAGGGCAGGTCGCCCTCCCGCAAGGTGAACGAGCTCGACAACCGTGGCAGCCACTTCTACCTCGCTCTCTACTGGGCACAGGCGCTGGCCGGGCAGTCCGACGACGCCGACGCGGCGGCGCTGTTCGCGCCGCTGGCGCAGCGGCTTGCCGCGGACGAGGCCGCCATCGTCGAGGAGCTCGGCGCGGTGCAGGGCTCGCCGGTCGACCTCGGCGGTTACTACTACGTGGACAAGGCCAGAACGGACGCGGTGATGCGCCCGAGCCCGACCTTCAACGCCGCCCTCGCCGGCTTCTGACCGGGGCCGACGCCGCGTCGCGTAGAGCCCGGTGACCGCGTCCAGGCCGCGCTCCGCCTCCTGGCGGCGCGCGGCCTTCGCGCTGTTCGCGGTGGCTGCCGGCACCAACGTCTCGACGCCGTTGCTCCTGCTCTACCGCGACCGCCTGGACCTGTCCGGCCCGCAGACGACCCTCGTCTTCTCCGTCTACGCCGCCGGCCTCGCGCCCTCCGTGCTCGCTGCCGGTCCGCTGTCCGACCGGTACGGCCGCCGGCCGCTGGTGCTGCCGTTCACGCTGCTCGCCGGTGTGGCGTCGCTGCTGTTCGCCGGCGCGAGCGACTCCTTCGCGCTGCTGCTGCTCGCCCGGTTCGTACAGGGGCTGGTCAGCGGCGCCGTGTTCACCGCCGCCAGCGCCTGGCTCGCCGAACTGTCCGAGCAACAGGGGGAGGGGCAGGCGGCGGGAAGGCGGGCCGCCGTCGTCCTGGCCGCCGGCTTCTCGCTCGGCCCGCTGATGTCCGCCCTGCTGGCGGTGACCCTGCCGATCCCGCTGGTGCTGCCGTACGCCGCGCATGCCGCGCTGACGGTTGCCGGGCTGCTCGCCGTCCGGACGCTGCCGGAGACCGCGCCGCGGTACCGGCGCCAGGTCGGTGATCCGGCCCGCTCGCCGCTGGTGCGCCGGGGCGACCGGCTGCTGGCGCTGACCGCCCTCGCCCCCGTCGCGGTGTGCGTGTACGCCTTCCCGGCCACCGCCATGGCCGCCCTGCCGCTGCTGGTCGGCCTGCCCGGCGACGGCGTCCTCACCGCCGGCGTGCTCGCCGGCCTCACCCTCGGTGCCGGAGCGGCCGCCGCGCCGCTGCAGCGCCGGCTCGGGACGTGGACAGGCGCGTGCGCCGCCCTCAGCGGGGCGCTGGGCTTCGGCTTGTCCCTCCTGGCCGCCAGCACGGACGCCTGGCCGGTGCTGGTGCCGGCGGGGCTGCTGCTGGGGGCAGGCAGTGGCTGGGCGCTGGCGTCCGGGCTGGCGCTGACCGTGCGGCTGGCTCCCGTGGAGCGCCGGGGCGCGCTGACCGGCATCTTCTACGCCGTCGCCTACACCGGCATGGCCGCGCCGTTCTCCGTCACGACGCTCGCCCGGGCGGTCGGGCCGGTCCTGCCGCTGGCGGTGGCCACCGGGCTGAGCGGTGCGCTGGCCCTGCGCCTGGTACCGCTCGCGCGGTCCAGGCGCCTCTAGTTCCGGGCGACGAGCGGTCCCGTCTACCCTGCTGGTGTGGAGCCTCCCTCTGGTCCGGCGCCCCCCGACGGCAGCACGACCGGGGGTGCGCCGTGAGTTTCGCTCTGGACAGCGCGCTCGTGCTGTTCTTCATCTTCCTCGGCGCCGTCTTCGCCGGTACCGAGATCGCGCTGGTCTCGCTGCGCGACGGCCAGGTCAAGAACCTCGCGGCCCGCGGCAAGCGCGGGCAACGGGTCGCCCAGCTCGCGAGCGACCCGAACCGCTTCCTGGCGGCCGTGCAGGTAGGGGTGACCCTGGCCGGCTTCGCGGCGTCGGCGTTCGGGGCGTCCAGGCTGGCGGGGCAGCTGTCACCCGCGCTCGTCGACCTGGGCCTGTCGCGGCGCCTGGCCGAGCCGCTGTCCTTCGTCCTCCTGCTGGCCGTGATCACCTACCTGTCGCTGGTCTTCAGTGAGCTGGTGCCCAAGCGCATCGCCCTGCAGCGGGCAGAGGGCTGGGCACTGATCTGGGCGGGCCCGCTGGACCGGTTGGCCACCGTCTTCCGACCGGTGATCTGGCTGCTCTCGCGCAGCACGAACCTCATCGTGCGGCTGTTCGGCATCGATCCCACCGAGCAGCGCGACGCCATCACCGAGGACGAGCTGCGCGGCCTGGTCGCCGCGCACGAGTCGCTCACCAAGGACGAGCGCAAGCTCATCGACGACGTCTTCGCCGCCGGTGAGCGTCAACTGCGCGAGGTGATGCTGCCGCGCACGGAGGTGGCCTTCCTCGACGCGAACATGACCCTCAGCCGGGCCGTCAAGGAGACCTCGGCGGCGCCGCACTCGCGGTACCCCGTGTCCGGCGCCTCCCAGGACGACGTCATCGGCTTCCTGCACGTGCGCGACCTGATGGTGCCGACCAGCCGGGCCCGCGGGATGCGGGTCGCCGACGTCGTGCGGGAGGTCAAGCTGCTGCCCGGTACCAAGCGGGTGCTCCCGGCCATGTCGGAGATGCGCCGCGAGGGCCACCACATGGCGATCGTCGTGGACGAATACGGCGGCACCGCCGGGATCGTCACGCTGGAGGACCTCATCGAGGAGGTCATCGGCGACATCCGCGACGAGTACGACGTCGGTGAGGACGACCCGCTGCGCTTCCGTGGCGGAGACGTCGAGGCAGACGGCCTGCTCAACCTCGACGAGGTCCGCACCGTCACCGGCGTCACGCTGCCCGAGGGCCCGTACGAAACGCTCGCCGGCTACGTCATGGCCACGCTGGGGCATGTGCCCCGTCCGGGCGAGGCGGTCGAGGTGGACGGCCACCGGCTCGAGGTCACCGAGCTGGACGCCCGTCGGATCGCTCGGGTCCGGGTCACGCCGCTGGCCTCCGCCGATGACGCCGAGCTGGTGGACTCCGCGTGAGCACACCGGTGACCATGAGGTCGGACTGCCCGGGCGACGTCGAGGCCGTTCTCGCCCTGCTGACGTCCGACAGCTGGGTGCAGCACAAGGGCGAGCAGCTGGGCGACGCCAGCCGGATCGTGCGCCGGGAGGAGCAGCCCGGCGGCGGCATCGTCCTGGCCGTCTCGCGTGAGCTGCCGGGAGGTGGTCCCGGCTTCCTCGACCGCTTCCTGCCCAAGGACGGCCGGGTCCTGCAGACGGATGCCTGGGGGCCGCCCGGGGAGGGCGTCCGGCACGGCAGCTGGACGGTCGAGATCCCCGGCGCGCCGGCCGGCGTCGGCGGCACGATGCGGCTGGAGCCGCGGCCCGCGGGCAGCTGCTACACCGTCGAGGGCGAGGTGACGGTCAGGGTGCCGCTGATCGGTGGCAAGGCCGAGCGTGTCGTCGCCGACCTGCTCGTCAAGCTGGCCGCGAAGGAGGCCGAGCTGCTCGCGGACGCGCTGCGTTCCTGATCAGGCCCCGCCCGCGTCGGCGCCCCAGCTCCGCGACCAGGCCTCCCGCCAGCGGCGCCTGCACCAGACCGCGGCCCAGGCCGAGCTCCACCAGCGCGTCGAACGCCGCGTCCGAACGGCCCGCCGCGGCGATGGCTGCGTCGACCACTCCCCGGCGCGTGGTCAGCCACGCGAGCGCCGAGGTGTGGCGCAGGTGCCGGCCGAGCTCGCGCCGCAGCGCCCCGGCGTACACCCCGGCCGGATCGGCTCCGCACGCCGCCGCGCCGGCCAGCCGGCCGGACAGCAGCGCATAGAAGATCCCCTCGCCGGTCAGCGGGTTGACGAGCGACAGGGCGTCGCCGGCGAGCAGCACCCGGCCGACGGCAGGGACCGGCCGGACGGTGGACATCGGCAGGTGGTGGCTGACCAGCCGCTGGGCCTGCAGCCCCGGCAGCAGCTCCTCCAGGCCGTCATGCAGCGCCCGTCGGCCGCCGCCTTCCTTGGCCCGCAGGGCAGGGAGCAGCAGGCCGAAGCCGACGTTCGCGGTGCCGTCACCGGCCGGGAACGACCAGGCGTACGACGGCCAGTCGTGGGGCGAGAGCAGGATGACCTGCTCGGGCTCACCCGGGGGTGCGGCGGCGTAGCCGCGGACGGCGACGGCGGTGGCCGCAGCGGGTTGCCGGCCGAGCCCCAGCCGGCGGCGGACGACGCCGTTGGCCCCGTCGGCACCGACGACCACCCGCGCGGCGATCTCGCGGTCGAGCACGACGTGGTCGGGGTGCACGTCCACGCACCGGACGGTGTGCCGCTCGAGCACCGCGCCGTGCCGCACGGCCGCCCGGACCAGCCGGTCGTCGAACAGGGTGCGGGGCACCACGTGGTCGGGACGCTTCATCCGGGCGGTCACGACGGTCCCGTCCGGGGCCTGCAGGCGGAGCCGGTGCACCGGCACCCGGTCGGCGAGCACGTCGGTGGCCCCGAGCCGGGCGAGCTCGTCGAGGGCGTGCGGGGCGATCCCGTCGCCGCAGGACTTGTCGCGCGGGAAGTCGCTGCGGTCCAGCAGCAGCACCCGGGCGCCCGGGCGGGTACGCAGGGCCGACAGTGCGGCCGCGGCGCCCGCCGGGCCGGCGCCGACCACCGCCAGGTCCCACATCCGCGTCTCCGCCCTGCTCCCGCTCGGCTCCCCTGCGATGAAAGGATGCCTGTCATGCCCGATGCCCGCCCGACCCGCCCCCGTGTGCTGTCCGGGATCCGTCCCACCGGAGAGAGCTTCCAGCTCGGCAACTACGTCGGCGCGGTCCGGCACTGGGCGGCCATGCAGGCCGAGAACGAGTGCTACTTCTTCCTTGCCGACCTGCACGCGTTGACGGAGCTGCCGGACCCCGCCCGGCTGCGTGCGCGCACCCGCCAGTCGGTCGCCGAGTTGCTCGCGATGGGGGTCGATCCCGCTCGCAGCGCGGTCTTCGCGCAGAGCCATCTGCCCGAGCACGCCGAGTTGGGCTGGATCCTCGGCTGCCTCACCGGCTTCGGCGAGGCCAGCCGGATGACGCAGTTCAAGGAGAAGAGTGGCAGCGTGGCGGGGTCTGCCAGCGTCGGCCTGTTCACCTATCCCGTCCTGCAGGCCGCCGACATCCTGATGTACCAGGCGGACTCCGTCCCGATCGGGGAGGACCAGCGCCAGCACCTCGAGCTGACCCGGGACCTCGCCCAGCGCTTCAACACCCGGTACGGCGACACGTTCGTTCGCCCGGCCGCCTACGCGGGGCAGCCAGGCGAGCGGATCAAGGACCTGCAGGACCCGGACCGCAAGATGAGCAAGAGCCTCGGCGGTTCCGGCACCATCTGGGTCCTCGATGATCCCCGGACGGTCACCAAGAAGATCAAGAGCGCTGTCACCGATCCCGGCCGTGAGGTGCGCGCCGGTGGAGCCAAGCCGGGCATCACCAACCTGCTCACCATCTTGTCCGTGTGCACCGGCACCCCCGTCCCCGAGCTCGAGACGGCCTACGACGGCAAGGGCTACGGTGACTTCAAGGCAGATGTCGCCGAGGCCGTCGTCGCCTTGTTCGCGCCGGTCCGGGAGCGGTACGCCGAGCTGATCGCCGACCCGGACGAGCTCGACCGGGTGCTGGCCGGCGGGGCCATCCGGGCCCGCGAGGTCGCGACCCGGACGATGGACGCGGTCCGGGAGCGGGTCGGCCTGCTGGCGTCCTTCCCGGGCGCACCGGCCTGATGGCCCGGCGCGACTTCGGCGTCGCATTCGGCATCCCCGAGCCCTACACCAGCGAGCTGCAGGCCTGGCGGGAACGCCTCGGTGACCCCAATGCCGGCGGCATCCCCCCGCACGTCACGCTCCTGCCGCCGACCGCGCTGCCGGACGAGTCGCTGGCGGAGGTCGAGGAGCACCTGCGTGAAGTGGCCGCTTCCGAGCGGCCGTTCCGCATGCACCTGCGTGGCGCGGCCAGCTTCCGGCCAGTCTCGCCCGTGGTGTTCGTCCCGCTGGTCCAGGGGATCGCCGACTGCGAGCGGGTCGAGGGCAAGGTCCGGTCCGGCCCGCTGCTCCGTCCGCTCGCCTTCCCGTACCACCCGCACGTCACCGTCGCGCACGACCTGGGGGAACCGGCCCTCGACCGGGCATTCGAGGCGCTGAAGAACTACGAGGCGCACTTCGACGTCTGGGGCTTCACCCTGTTCGAACAGGACCGGGCCGGGGTCTGGCGGCCGCAGCGCGACTTCCCGTTCGGCGCCAGCGGCCGGCCCGGCCCGGCCGAGCCGCCGCGTTGACCGCAGGCGCAGCCGGGTAGGGGCGCCCCATGCCCAGTCCCAAGGCGGCCCTCGTTGCTGCGCGCGAGAAGCGTCCGGCCCTCGACCACCTGATCCGCGCCTTCGGCCGCTACCAGGCCGACGCAGGTGACCGGCTGGCCGCCTCGGTCACCTTCTTCGGCTTCCTGAGCTTCTTCCCGATCCTGGCGCTCGCGACGTCGATCCTGTCCTACGCGCTGGGGGACGACGCGGTCGGCACCGTGGTGAACCAGGTGAACTCCTACGCGCCCGGGCTGGCCGAGCAGTTGGAGTTGAGGGAGATCCTCAGCGACAACCGCAAGGCCGGCGCTGCCGGTGCGCTGGGGCTGGCGGGGCTGCTCTACTCCGGCCTCGGCTGGGTCGACGCGCTGCGCGAGGCGGTCCGGGCGATCTGGCACCACAATGTCAAGGCCGGCAACTTCCTGGTGAAGAAGGTCAAGGACGTCATCGTCCTGCTGGGGCTGGGGCTGACCGTGCTGGTGTCGATCGCCGTGTCGGCGGCCACCGGCGCCTTCACCGACTTCGCCCTCGGCCTGGTCGCTCTCGACGACAGCGGCCCGGCGCGGGTGCTGGCCAAGATCGTCGGCTTCACGCTGGGCATCGCCACCAGCACGGCGCTGTTCACCTACCTGTTCTGGCGGCTGCCGAGGGTGCAGTCGCCGTTCCGCCGGATCATCAGGGGTGCGTTGCTGGCCGCTGTGCTGTTCGAGGTGCTCAAGCGGGTGGGCGCGATCTACATCGAGCGCACCACGGAGAACCCGCTCTACGGCAGCTTCGCCGTGGTCGTCGGGCTGCTGGTCTGGATCAACATCGTCAGCCGGATGCTGCTCGTCTGCGCGGCCTGGACGGTGACGGCGCCGTACGACTCCGACATCGAGCCGTCGGGCACGGCGAGCGTCGACGCGGCGCGCGCCGCCGGCATCCCGGAGGAGTTCGCCGACCAGGACCCCGACGACCCGCCCACGCTGCAGGAGGACGGTGCGCCCAGCCCGCTGGGCACGGCGGTGCAGGGCGCGGCGGTGCAGGGTGCGGCGGTGCAGGGTGCGGCGGTGCAGGGCGCGGCGGTGCAGGACGTGCCGGCGGGACGCGGTGGGGCGGGCGTCCTGGTGCGGCCGGCGCCGCAGCAGCCGTCGGGGGCGGAGCGGGCGGTGCGCTCGGCTGCGCAGTTCACCGCCGGCGCCCTCGGGATGGCGGTGATGGCGATCCTGCTGCACGTCGGCAGGACGGTCCGCGACCTCGTGCGGCGCTAGCAACGACGGGCGCGCTAGCAACGGGCGGGCGGACGCGCCGGGGGGCGGTGCCGCACCGCCGCCACAGCGGCCGCGGCCAGGCCCATACCGGCGAGGGTGGCCGGAACTCCCGTCCCGCTGCCGGGTCCGCGCGGTGACGGGGCGGCCCGGGTCAGGGCGCCGGCCGGCTCCGCCGCCGCTGCCTGCTCCGGGGACGGCTCGGGGTCGACCAGCCGGCCGACCGGATCGACGCTGCCGGCGGCCGAGAAGCCCCAGTCCAGCAGCTTGGCCGCCTCGTCCGCGACCTTCGGGTCGGCCCGCATGAGGGTGACGACCAGCCGCCGGCCGTCCCGCTCGGCTGCGCCGACGAAGCTGGCACGGGCGCGTGAGGTGTAGCCGTTCTTGATGCCGAGGGCACCGTCGTAGCTCTTGAGCAGCTTGTTCTTCGTGGCCATCTGGATCCGGGCGGTGCCGGGGGCGCTGACGCTGCCGCGTGCGGCCGCCGCGTAGCCGGCGAATGCCGGATCGGCCAGCCCGGCGCGGGCGATCAGCGCCAGGTCGTACGCCGAGCTCAGCTGGCCCTCGGCGTCCAGTCCGTGGGGGTTCACCGCGCGGGTGTCCAGGGCGTGCAGGCTCTTGGCCTTCTCGTTCATGAGGGCGGCGGTGGCGGCCTGGCCACCGGCGGCCGAGGCCAGCACATTGGCCGCGTCGTTGCCGGACACCATCATCAGGGCCGAGAACAGCTCGTGCACCGGGTAGCCGACGCGCTCGACCAGACCGACCTTGCTGCCCTCGACGGCGATGTCGTCGAACACCGGGACGACCTTGCGATCGGCGTCGAGCACGGGGATGAGCGTGACCGCCGTGAGCATCTTCAGGGTGCTGGCCGGCGCGTAGCGGCCGTGCGGGTTCCTGGTCGCCAGCACCTGGCCGCTGTCCAGGTCGGCAACCAGCCAGCTGGCGGCGGACAGGCCGGTCGGCACCTCGGGCGCGTCGGCGTCGACGAGCAGCCCGGTCGCGGCGAGCCGCTCCCCGCCGACCACCTCACCGGACCCGGCTGCCGCCGGGGTGGCGGTGGCGAGTACTCCCGCCAGGGCGGCGACGAGCACTGGGAGGGGGATCCGCACAGATCCGGACGCTACCGCCGGGACAGGCGCCGAACGGTGACCGACACTGCCCTGATGACCCTCACCCGACGCATTGCCGCGCTGCTGGTCCTGGCCGGCCTGTGGCCCATGCTGATCTGGCCCAACTTCGTGCGCGTCGTCGCCACCGATGAGCGCGCCTTCGACGGTGGTCCTACCGCGTACCTGGTGGTGCACGTCGCCCTGGCCGCTGTGTCGATGCTGATCGGCCTGGCCCTGGTCGTTCTCGGCGTCACGGCCTGGCGCCGGGCAGGCTGACCCCGGAACAGCTACGCGCGCCCTGTTTCCCGGCACCATACCAAGATCTTCGGAACATCCACAGGGCCAGGGTCCTGTGGATGTTCCGAAGATCTTGCTCCGGGCTCCAGTGGCTCGGCTGGCTCGTGCGGGGGTGCTCCAGCTCAGCTGCGGCGGAAGATCAGCGCGCGCTTGACCTCCTGGATCGCCTTCGTCACCTGGATGCCGCGCGGGCAGGCGTCGGTGCAGTTGAAGGTCGTGCGGCAGCGCCACACGCCCTCCTTGTCGTTGAGGATCTCCAGTCGCTCCTCGGCGCCGTCGTCGCGGCTGTCGAAGATGAAGCGGTGTGCGGCCACGATCGCCTGCGGGCCGAAGTAGGCCTCGTCGTTCCAGAACACCGGGCACGACGTGGTGCAGGCCGCGCACATGATGCACTTGGTGGTGTCGTCGAAGCGCTCCCGGTCAGCGGCCGACTGCAGCCGCTCCCGGGTGGGTTCGCGGCCGTCGGTGATCAGGAACGGCTTGACCGCGCGAAACGCCTCGAAGAACGGCTCCATGTCGACGATCAGGTCCTTGAGCACCGGCAGGCCCTTGATGGGCTCGACCAGGATCTCGTCGCCCAGGTCCTTGACGAGCACCTTGCAGGCCAGCCGGTTCACGCCGTTGACGCGCATCGCGTCCGACCCGCAGACGCCGTGCGCGCACGAGCGGCGGAAGGACAGCGAGCCGTCCTGGTACCACTTGATCTGGTGCAGCGCGTCCAGCAGACGGTCGCCCTGCTCCACCGGCACGGAGAAGGTCTGCCAGTTGGCCTCGGGATCCACCTCGGGGTCGAAGCGGCGGACCTTGACGGTGACGAGCTGCTGGTGGCCGGCGACCGGCGAGCTCTCAGGGCGCGCAGCCACATCATCGACGATCGTCATCAGTACTTGCGCTCCATCGGCTGGTAACGGGTCTGCACGACCGGCTTGTAGTCCAGGCGCACGTCGGACCGGAAGCCCTGGTCGACCTTGTAGGCCATCGTGTGGCGCAGGAAGTTGACGTCGTCGCGGGTCGGGTAGTCCTCGCGGAAGTGGCCGCCGCGGGACTCGTTGCGCGCCTTCGCCGACACGACCAGCGCCTCCGCGAGGTCGAGCAGGAAGCCGAGTTCGACGGCCTCGAGCAGCTCGGTGTTGTAGCGCTTGCCGCGGTCGGCGACGCCCACCCGCAGGTAGCGCTCCTTGAGTGCGGCGATGTCGATCTCGGCCTGCTTGAGTGTCGCCTCGGTCCGGTAGACCGACGCGTTGGTGTCCATCGTCTCCTGGAGCTCGCCGCGGATCCGGGCCACCAGCTCGGTGCCGCCGCCGTCACGCAGCCGCTCCAGCAGGGTGTGGGTGTCCTTCTCCGGCTCCGGCGGCAGCTCCACGAAGTCGACCGAGTTGGCGTACGCCGCAGCGGACAGCCCGCCGCGCCGGCCGAAGACGTTGATGTCGAGCAGGGAGTTGGTGCCCAGCCGGTTGGCGCCGTGCACCGACACGCAGGCGACCTCGCCGGCGGCGAACAGTCCCGGCACGACGTTGTCGTTGTCGCGCAGCACCTGCGCGTCGATGTTCGTCGGCACGCCGCCCATCGCGTAGTGCGCGGTCGGCTGGATCGGGACCGGGTCGGTGTAGGGCTCGACGCCGAGGTAGGTACGCGCGAACTCCGTGATGTCCGGCAGCTTCGCGTCGATCGTCTCGGGCGGCAGGTGGGTCAGGTCGAGCAGCACGTGGTCACCGGCCGGCCCGCAGCCACGCCCCTGCCGGATCTCGGTGTAGATCGCGCGGGCAACCATGTCCCGCGGCGCGAGGTCCTTGATGGTGGGGGCATAGCGCTCCATGAAGCGCTCACCGTCCTTGTTGCGCAGGATGCCGCCCTCGCCGCGGGCGGCCTCGGACAGCAGGATGCCCATCTTCCAGATGCCGGTCGGGTGGAACTGGAAGAACTCCATGTCCTCCAGCGGCAGGCCCTTGCGGTAGACGATGCCCATGCCGTCGCCGGTGAGCGTGTGGGCGTTCGAGCTCACCTTGAAGACCTTGCCGAAGCCACCGGTGGCGAACAGCACCGCCTTGGCGTGGAAGACGTGCAGCTCACCGGTGGCCAGCTCGTAGGCCACGACGCCGCTGGTGACCCGCTCGCTGCCCCCGCCTTCGGTGGCGACGTCGGTCAGCACCAGGTCCAGGACGTAGAACTCGTTGAAGAAGTCGATGTTCTCCTTCACGCACTGCTGGTAGAGCGTCTGCAGGATCATGTGGCCGGTGCGGTCCGCCGCGAAGCACGAGCGGCGCACGGCGGCCTCACCGTGGTTGCGGGTGTGCCCGCCGAAGCGGCGCTGGTCGATCCGCCCCTCGGGTGTGCGGTTGAACGGCAGGCCCATCTTCTCGAGGTCGAGGACGGCGTCGATGGCCTCCTTGCACATCACCTCCGCGGCGTCCTGGTCGACGAGGTAGTCGCCGCCCTTGACGGTGTCGAAGGTGTGCCACTCCCAGTTGTCCTCCTCGACGTTGGCCAGGGCGGCGCACATGCCGCCCTGCGCGGCGCCGGTGTGGGAGCGGGTCGGGTAGAGCTTGGTCAGGACGGCTGTACGGGAGCGCTTACCGGCCTCGAGGGCGGCCCGCATGCCGGCGCCGCCGGCGCCCACGATGATCGTGTCGTAACGGTGGTGCTGGACCATGGAGAGCTCCTTAGCCCGCGAGATCGGGGTCGAAGGTGAAGATCACGAGCGTGCCCAGCACCAGGACGAGGAACGAGGAGGTGTAGAGCAGCATCTTCAGCCAGAACCGGGTGCCGTCCCGCTCGGCGTAGTCGTTGATGATCACGCGCAGCCCGTTGGTGCCGTGCAGCTGGGCGAGCCAGAGCTGCATCAGGTCCCAGGTGCGCCAGAACGGGGAGGCCCACCGGCCCGCGACGAAGCCGAAGTTGATGCGCTGCACCCCGTCATCGAGCAGCAACATGATGAACAGGTGCCCGAGAACGAGGAACACCAGCAGCAGCCCGGACATCCGCATGAAGATCCACGCGTACATCTCGAAGTTGGTGTTGCTGCGCCCCTGCGCCGGATGCTTGCGCCGGGTGCGCGGCGACTCGATGACCAGCCGGTCGGCGTTGTCGGGCTGCGCGATCGAGCCGGGCCGCAGGCCCCCGGTGGCATCGACCGCCGTCACGAGGTTGTCCCGAACAGCTCGGCGAACGTGTGCACCGTCATGCGGTAGCTGGCGGGGACCATGACGAGCAGGAAGATGGCCACCACGATGTACATCATCTGCTTCTGGTAGCGGGTGCCCTTGGCCCAGAAGTCGATGAGCACGACCCGGATGCCGTTGAGCGCGTGGAACAGCACCGCACCGACCAGACCGACCTCCATGAGGTTGACCACCGGCGTCTTGTAGGTGTCCATGATCCGGTCGTAGGAGTCCGGCGACACCCGGACGAGCGCTGTGTCCAGGACGTGCGCGAACAGGAAGAAGAAGATCAGGACGCCGGTGACGCGGTGCGCCACCCAGCTCCACATGCCTTCGCGCCCCCGGTAGAGGGTGCCTGCCGGTGCTTGCATGTCGGGCGCCTTTCAAGGCTCGGCGACCAGGCGCTCACCTGGACGGCTCATGCTATCGGCGGCTGCACGGGCGGCGGTCGCCGGGAGCAGCCCCGGCACTGTGACCTGGACGACATCCGCGGGCTCAGCCGGGTTGGAACGCCGCCGCAATCTTGTCGAAGTCGGCCCGGGCGGCACCCCAGTCGTCGGTGGAGCGGGTCTGGAAGAACAGCGAGTAGCCGCGGCCGTCGACGACGAACACCCGGCTGAGCGCGTGCAGCGAGGCGCCCTTGTCGCTGTAGGTGAACTCCCAGTCGGCGGCCTCGTAGCCACGGTAGTCGACCGGCGCGATCGAGATCTCCTGGTAGTCCTCATGGCTCTTGGCGAAGAACTCCGCCTGCTGTCTGCGGTCCCCGACGACGTCATTCCTGCCGCCGCCGGGTGCCGTGGCCGACACCCGCAGCGTCCGGCCGACGGATTGGTCCTTGTACTGCGGCGCGCCGTCGAAGCTTCCGGGCTGGTAGCTCGGCGGCACGGCGACCGTCCACCCGCCCTCGTCGGTGACGACCTCCCAGTCCTCCGGCGCAGCCGCGGCCGCGGCCGCGGCCGCACTCGACTCCGGCTCGGCGGTCGGCGACGGATCCGGACTGTCCGCAGGCTCGCTCGGCGACGGTGCGGGGCCGGCGTCGGGGCCGCCTCGCCCCGGGTCGGTGGCCAGCACCAGGCCGACAACGCCGGCGGCCAGCGTGAGGGCCAGGGCCATGAGCACGATCGGTACGCGGGAGCGGCGCCGCCCCCGTGGCTCGATCCGTGGCGGCCGGGTCCAGCCGCGATCGGTTGCCGGGGTGGGTCCGGCAGCCGGGGCGACCCGGGCCGGCGGGGTAGCCGGGGTCGCCGGCGCGGGCCGGGTCGCCGGCGCGGGCGCCTCGTCGGCGGCCTCGCGCACGTCGGCGGCCTCGCGCACGTCGGAGAACTCGAGCGCGGCGGTCCGCTCGGCCGCTGGCTTGGCGGGCAGCGGCTGGTCCGGCGCAGCCTCGTCCGGCAGCGGCACCGCCGGTGCCCGGGCCGCGCCCGCCGGCGCCGTCGACAGGACCCGCTCGAGCTGGCGGCGCGCCGCCGCCACGGTCAGCCGCCGGGCGGGGTCGCGCTCGAGCAGGCCCTCGAGCACCTCCTCCAGCGGCCCGGCGCGCTCGAACGGCGCGTGCTCGCCGGTCACGACCGCCGTGACCGTGAGCAGCGGCTCGCCCGCGTCGAACGGCGGCTTGCCCTCCACCGCCGTGAACAGCGTGGCGCCGAGCGACCACAGGTCCGATGCCGGGCCGGGGGGCTCGCCCCGGGCCCGTTCGGGGGCGATATAGGACGGCGAGCCCAGCAGCAGGCCGGTGTGGGTGATGCTCGAATCCCCCGCCGAGGAGGCGATCCCGAAGTCCGTGAGCACCACCCGCTCGGACAGGCCGTCACGGTCGCCGAGCAGGACGTTGCCCGGCTTGACGTCGCGGTGCACGATCCCCTGCCGGTGCGCCGCGGCGAGGGCGCCGAGCAGGGCCAGGCCGATCCGCGCTGTGTACTGCGGGCTCAGCGGGCCGTCCGCCCGCACGACCTGCGACAGCGTGCGGGCCTCCACGAGCTCCATCACGAGGTAGGGCGCGTCGTCCTCCTCGACCACGTCGTAGACCGTGACGGCGCTCGGGTGGTCGAGCTTGGCGGCGGCGCGGGCCTCGCGGCGGGTGCGCTCCCGCAGCACGTCGCGGTCCTCGTCACTCAGCCCGTGCGGGAAGGTCACCTCCTTGATCGCGACGGAGCGGCCGAGCACCAGGTCCTCGGCCCGCCAGACGGTGCCCATGCCGCCCGCCCCGAGGGGTGCGAGCAGGCGATATCGCCCGGCGACCACGCGCTGCCCGGTGTCCACGTTGCTGCCCTACCCCCCCGTGTGCGGTGCGTACTCCCGCCCCGAGGGTGGCACGGCCCGCTCGAGGGCCCGCGAATAGGCTCCGTCTGCAGACATCCACCGCCAGGAAGGCCCGCCCCATGACGCGCGCGTCCGAGTCAGGGTTCCCCATCTCGCCCGTCTACGGACCGGAGGACCTCGCGCCCGGTCTGGACGAGCGGCTCGGCCAGCCGGGCAGCTACCCGTACACCCGTGGTGTCTACGCCTCGATGTACACCGGCCGGCCCTGGACGATGCGGCAGTACGCCGGCTTCGGCACGGCGAAGGAGTCCAACGAGCGCTACCGGCACCTGGTCGCGCAGGGGACCGGCGGGCTGTCGGTGGCCTTCGACCTGCCGACCCAGATGGGCTACGACTCCGACGACCCGGTGGCCTCCGGTGAGGTGGGCAAGGTCGGCGTGGCGATCGACTCGCTCGAGGACATGCGGATCCTGTTCGACGAGATCCCGCTGGACAGCGTGTCCACGTCGATGACCATCAACGCGCCCGCCGCTGTGCTGCTGCTGCTCTACGCGCTGGTCGCGGAGGAGAAGGGAATCTCCGGCGACAAGCTCACCGGCACGATCCAGAACGACGTGCTCAAGGAGTACATCGCCCGCGGCACCTACATCTACCCGCCGGCCCACTCGCTGCGGCTGATCACCAACATCTTCGAGTACTGCAGGACCGAGCTGCCGCGCTGGAACACCATCTCGATCTCCGGCTACCACATGGCCGAGGCCGGTGCGACGCCCGTGCAGGAGATCGCCTTCACCCTCGCCGACGGGATCGAGTACGTCCGGGCTGCGGTCGCGGCGGGCCTGGCGGTCGACGACTTCGCGCCGCGGCTGGCCTTCTTCTTCGTCAGCCGTACGACGATCCTCGAAGAGGTGGCGAAATTCCGTGCGGCGCGGCGGATCTGGGCCAAGGTGATGAGGGAGGAGTTCGGCGCTCAGGATCCCAAATCGCTGATGCTGCGCTTCCACACCCAGACCGCAGGCGTGCAGCTGACCGCCCAGCAGCCCGAGGTCAACCTCGTGCGCGTCGCCGTGCAGGGCCTCGCGGCCGTCCTCGGCGGCACCCAGTCGCTGCACACCAACTCCTACGACGAGGCGATCGCGCTGCCCACCGTCAAGGCCGCGACGCTGGCCCTGCGTACGCAGCAGGTCCTGGCGTACGAGACCGATGTGACGGCCACGGTCGACCCCTTCGCCGGCTCGTACGTCGTCGAGGCGATGACCGACGAGGTGGAGGCGGGCGCCCTCGAGCTCATGGCTCGCGTGGAGGAGATGGGCGGGGCCGTGGCCGCCATCGAGAAAGGCTTCCAGAAGAACGAGATCGAGCGGTCGGCCTACACCGTCGCGCTGGGCATCGACGCGGGCGAGCGTGTGGTCGTCGGCCTGAACCGCTACCGCAGCGAGAGCGAGGAGCGCTACGACCCGCTCCGGGTGGACCCGTCGATCGAGCAGGACCAGCGTGAGCGGCTGCGGGTGCTGCGCGCGACGCGTGACAACGCCGCCGTCGAGAAGGCGCTGACCGACCTGAAGGCGGCGGCCGCCGGTGCGGCGAACGTGCTGCACCCGATGCGCACGGCGCTGAAGGAGCTCGCCACCGTCGGCGAGGTCTGCAATGCGCTGCGCGAGGTGTGGGGCATCTACACCCCGCAGGAGTTCTTCTAGGCCTGGTAGTGGGTCTGGCCCAGCAACAGCTAGCCGCCAGTACCGTGCGGCCCGACCAAGCCACCGGTCATGATCAACGCCGGGCTTGCTCACTTCTGGTACGCCGGAAAAGTGCCCTGCAGAGCGCCACTCACGAGCGGTTGCTGAGGTCAGCGGCGACGGCGCCGCTGCCTCTCGCCGGAGGCCGGGTTCGTCGGTGGTGGATGTCAGGGTGCCGCCGAACCTGAGCAAGATCTTCGGGACATCCACAGGACCCTGGCCCTGTGAATGTTCCGAAGATCTTGGTCTCGTGTCGGCCGTGGCCGGACCACATAGGTGCTAGCGAACAGACACCAGCGCCGGTCTCGTCGACGCGACAAAGGGAGCCATCACCTGTCGGTCCGGCACGACGTCCGCCCGCCTGCGTGGCGGCGTCGTCCGGGTGAGCGGACGTTACGACGGGGCAACGCCGGAGGGAAAAATTCGCTCGACTCAGGGCCCTACCTGCAGCAGCACGAGGTCATGGCCCGTGCCGTCCGCAGGCCCACCGACCTCGCGCGCTCTCACGCCCACGCCGGTGCCCACGTCGAGACGGACCCGATGCGCTTCCGCATACATCGGCAGCGGGTCGAGCCCTTCGGCGAGGTCGGTCTCGCGCGTGCGCGTCAACGGGCAGCAGGCGCACCGCGGCTCGTAGTCAGGTTTCCCGAGCCGGCAGGCGGCGGCCCGGCGATGGGCATCGCGTCAGGCCCGCTGATCGGCTCGGTCATGGGCGCAACGTAGGCCCACCTGCGACGAGGCGTCTGCTCCTGCGCTGGGTAGGGTCCGCAGCAGGACGTCCGAAGGGAAGCGCGGGTGAGAATCGACTTCAACTCCTCGCCGCGGTCCAGCCTGGGGGTGGAGTGGGAGCTCATGCTGGTCGACCGCGAGACCCGGGACCTCACCAGCGGGGCGACCGAGATCCTGCACGAGCTGCAGCCTGACGGGGAGCACCCCACGGCGAAGAAGGAGCTGCTCCAGTCGACCATCGAGGTCATCACCGGCGTCTGTGCGAGCGTCGGCGAGGCCACAGCCGATCTGGCGCGGACGCTGGAACAGGTGGTTCCCCTGGCCGACGCACGCGGACTGGGGCTGATGTGCTCCGGGACGCACCCGATCACGAACTGGCGCACCCAGCAGATCAGCAGCCACCCGCGCTACGAGAAACTCGTGAACGACATGCAGTGGCTCGCCCGCCGGATGCAGATCTTCGGGGTCCACGTGCACGTCGGTGTCCGCTCGCCGGACAAGGTCATCGCGATGGTGAACGCGCTGCAGGTCTACATCCCGCACTTCCTCGCGCTGTCCGCGTCCTCCCCGTACTGGTCTGGCACGGAGACGGGACTGGCGTCGGCGCGATCGAAGGTCTTCGAGGGGCTGCCGACTGCCGGTCTCCCGCAGCAGGTGGAGGACTGGTCCGGCTTCGAGCGCTACATGGAGACGCTCATCAAGACCGGGACCATCGACTCCATCAAGGAGGTGTGGTGGGACATCCGGCCGCACCCGGACTACGGCACGGTCGAACTGCGGATCTGCGACGGCCTGCCGACGCTGACGGAGGTCGGGATGGTCGCCGCACTGTCGCAGTGCCTGGTGGAGAGAATGGACCGCGAGATCGACAGGGGCTACACGCTGCCCACGCCGCGGCGATGGGTCGTCCAGGAGAACAAGTGGCGGGCCGCCCGCTACGGCCTCGACGCCCACATCATCGTCGGTGAGGGCGGCACCGAACCGCTCCGCGACGCGCTCGCCGAGCTGGTGCAGGACCTGCGGCCGACGGCCGAACGGCTGGGGTGTGCGCAGGAGCTGGCCCGGGTGCAGGCGGTGCTCGACGGGGGCGCGTCCTACCAGCGGCAGCGCACGGTCGCGGCGGCCAGCGGCGGTGACCTCAGTGCCGTCGTCGACCACCTGCTCGAGGAGTTCGAGCTCGGCCGGCCGATCGTGCTGCCGCCGCGCCGGCCCGTGGCGGTCACCGGCCAGCCGGGAGCTGCCGGGGCCGCGTCGTGAACCTTTCCCCCTCCGTCGCGGACAGCTGGCTGGTGGCGTACGCCGGGGAACTGGTCGCGGTGCGTCGCGACCTGCACGCCCACCCGGAGCTCAGCAACGCCGAGCATCGCACCACCGCGCTGCTCGTCGACCGGTTGCGCGCGGTGGGGCTGACGCCGAAGGTGCTGGGTCGCGGCACCGGGGTGGTCTGCGACATCGGTACGGGCAGTGGCCCCGTCGTGGTGTTGCGCGCCGACATCGACGCCCTGCCGCTGCAGGACGAGAAGCTGGTGCCGTACCGCTCGACCGTGCCCGGGCTGTGCCACGCCTGCGGCCACGACGTGCACACCGCAGCGCTGCTCGGTGCCGGTCTCGCGCTGGCGTCCCTGTCCGACGCGCTGACCGGTACGGTGCGGCTGGTCTTCCAACCGGCCGAGGAGCAGATGCCGGGTGGGGCGCTCGACGTCCTCGCCGAGGGCTGGCTGGACGGCGTCGACTCGGTGTTCGGGCTGCACTGCGACCCGGCGCTGGAGGTCGGCCGGGTCGGGCTGAAGTCCGGCGCCATCACCGCCGCGGCCGACGCGCTCGACATCGTCCTGACGGGCCCGGGCGGCCACACCTCCCGGCCGCACAACACGGTCGACCTCGTGCATGTCCTGGCCACCGTTGCGACCGGGCTGCCGGACGCGCTGTCCCGACTTGTCGATCCACGCGCCGGGCTGTGCCTGGTCTGGGGACACGTGTCCGCCGGTGTCGCCGCCAACGCCATCCCGCGCAGCGGAGTCCTGAAGGGCACGCTCCGGGTGTTGGAGAAGGACGCCTGGCACGACGCGCCGCAGATGGTGCAGCGCATCGTCGACGGGCTCGTGGCGCCCTACGGCGCGCACGCCGAGGTGCACTACCGGCGTGGCGTGCCGCCGGTGGTCAACGACCAGTCGGCGACCACCCTGTTCGCCGCCGCGGTGCGCCGGGCCCTCGGCCCACACGCGGCCGTTCCCACCCTGCAGTCGCTCGGCGGCGAGGACTTCGCGTGGTATCTGGACCACATCCCCGGCGCGATGGCCCGCCTCGGTGTGAAGGCACCGGGCCAGGAGCACCCGCACGACCTGCACCAGGGCACCTTCGACGTCGACGAGGCCGCGCTGCCGGTCGCCGTACGCGTGCTCGTGGCGGTGGCCCTCGCGGCGCTGTCCGCAGCCTGACCGCGGCGGGCGCGTCAGGGGCCGGAGGACCGGCAGGGGCGGGTGCGCAGCTCTCGGACGTAGTCGTCCGGGGCGCCCGCGGCCTCCGCCGCGTCCGCCAGCACACCGAGGTAGCGGGCCGACGGCAGGCCGCCTTCGTACCCGTCCAGCACGTAGACCCAGGCCAGTCGTTCGCCCTCCAGCGTCTGCGCCCGGATGCGGATCTTGCGGTAGAGCCCGGTGTCGGCGCCCTCCCAGGCGTCGAGCTGCTCGGCGTCCCCGTCGGTCATGTCGTAGAGGCCGACGAAGACGTGCTCACCGAAGGCCTCGACGAGGGTGGCGAGGGATCCCTCCCAGCCGAGGTCCTCGCCGCCGAAGGTGAGCCGCCAGCCCTCCAGCCAGCCGGTGCCGGCGACCGGGGAGTGGGGGCAGCGACGGAGCATCTGCTCGGGATCGAGGTTGCTGCCGTACGCCGCGTAGAGCGCCATGCGGCAGAGACTAGCCAGCCGGCTCAGCCGGTCAGTGCCGCGCAGGCCAGCCGGGCGCCGGCGTCGCCGGTCTTGGTCGTCGTCTCGTCGGGCTGCGCGACATAGCGGTCCGGCACGTTGCCGAAGTTGTCGGCCTCCGCGTGCACCATCACTGCGCTCCCGTCGGCGTCCAGCACGTTCTCCCGCGTCAACCGGTCGCTGGCCACGACGAGCCGGGCGCTCCCGTCCGCCCGCACGAGCAGGCTCGGCAGGTCGCCGTCGTGGTCGCCGTGCGTCTGGCCGTCGGCGGCCAGGTGGCCACCGGCCGACAGGAATGCGCCGCGCTTGTCCGGTGCCGCCGGGTCCGTACTGTCCGGCTCGCAGGTCCCGGTCTTGTGCACGTGCAGGCCGTGCAGGCCCGGGGGGAGTCCGGTGGCCTGCACCGTGAGGACGGCGCCGTCGGCGGTGAACTCCATCTCCACCGTCCCCTGCTCACTGCCGTCGGCGCCGACCAGCGCCGCGGAGACGGTGTCGCCGGCGGCTCCGGGCGGAGGCGGCTGAATGGTGGGGTCGTCACCGCTGCCGCAGCCGGCGAGGGCGGTGACCGCAGCGGCGGCCAGGACGGTGCAGCGGAGGCGAATCATGGCATCTCCCGCAGTCGGTGGCCGGTGCACGCCCGCTCCCGAGGTCCCTGCGCATCCCCCCGCTGCAGCGGCGTGCGGGACAATGGTCTCATGACACGCATCGCCATCATCGGTGGAGGACCGGCCGGCTACGAGGCGGCGCTGGTAGCCGTGCAGCTCGGCGCCGCCGTGACGCTGGTCGACCGGGACGGCGTCGGCGGCCAGTGCGTCCTGTCCGACTGCGTCCCCTCCAAGACCTTCATCGCCACCAGCGAGGCGATGACCGCCTTCTCGCAGGCGGACCGGGTGGGCGTCAAGGCCGTGGGTGACGTGCTGACCGCCGTCGACGAGGTCAACGCGCGGGTCAAGGCCCTCGCGCTGGCCCAGTCGGCCGACATCACCCGCCGGCTGACCCGCGAGGGGGTGGCCGTCGTGCACGGTGCGGCCCGCCTCCACGGCGCCTCGCTGGTCGAGGTCACCGCCTCCGACGGGCACCGCTCCGAGCTCGCCGCCGACGTCGTGCTCATGGCCACCGGCGCCCACCCACGGGTCGTCCCGGGCGCGGAGCCCGACGGTGAGCGGGTCCTCGACTGGCGTCAGCTGTACGACCTCCCGGAGCTGCCCGAACACCTGGTGGTCATCGGCTCCGGTGTCACCGGCGCGGAGTTCGCCAACGCCTATCTCGCCGTGGGCTCACGGGTGACGCTCGTCTCCAGCCGGGACAGGGTGCTGCCGGGCGAGGACGTCGATGCCGCCGAGCTGTTGCAGACGGTCTTCGAGCGCCGCGGCATGAACGTCCACCGCGGCCGCGCGGCCCGGGTCGAGCGCACCGGCGACGGCGTCGTCGTACATCTCACCGACGGGACCACGGTCGAGGGGTCGCACGCGTTGATGACGGTGGGCTCGGTGCCCAACACCGCCGACATGGGGCTGGAGGAGGCGGGCGTCGCGCTCACCGACAGCGGCTTCGTGCAGGTCGACCGGGTCTCGCGCACCACCGTCCCCGGTGTCTACGCCGCCGGTGACTGCACAGGGGTCCTGATGCTCGCGTCCGTCGCGGCGATGCAGGGCCGCATCGCGATGTGGCACGCGCTCGGCGAGGCGGTCGCTCCGCTGCGCCTCGGCACGGTCTCGGCCAACGTCTTCACCGACCCGCAGGTCGCCTCCGTCGGGGTGACGCAGACGCAGGTCGAATCCGGCGCCGTGATGGCGCAGAGCGTGATGCTGCCGCTGGCCACCAACGCGCGGGCCAAGATGCAGGGCATCACCGACGGCTTCGTGAAGTTCTTCTGCCGCCCGGGCTCCGGGACCGTGCTCGGTGGCGTCGTCGTCGGGCCGAACGCCAGCGAGCTGATCATGCCGATCTCGCTGGCCGTGCAGCACGGGCTGACCGCGGACCAGATCGCGCACACCTTCGCGATCTACCCGTCGTTGTCCGGCTCGGTCACCGAGGCGGCCCGGCAGCTGATGCTGCACGAGGAGTAGACCCGTCTGCTGCCGGCCGCAGCCCCCTGACCGGGGGCCCGAGACAGGTGAGCCCGGGACATGTGAGGCTGTGCTCATGCTCGCCGCCACCTACCGCAGCACCGGAGCCTCCGACGTCCTCACGGTCGAGGAGGTCGCCACCCCCGAGCCGGGTCCGGGGGAGGTCCGGGTCCGCCTGCGCGTCGCCGGCGTCAATCCGACCGACTGGAAGATCCGCTCCGGTACCGCGCCCACCGCCGACTTCCAGATCCCGGGTCAGGACGGCGCCGGTGAGGTCGACGCGGTGGGCCCGGGTGTCGACACGGGACGGCTCGGAGAACGGGTCTGGGTGTGGTTCGCGGCCGCCCGCGGCCGGCAGTGGGGCAGCGCCGCCCAGTGGACGGTCGTCCCGGAGCGGCAGGCCGTCCGGCTGCCCGACGAGGTCTCCTTCGACGCCGGAGCCGGTCTGGGCGTGCCCGCGGTGACGGCCTGGCACTGCCTGTTCGCCGACGGTCCGCTCTCCGGTCGTTCCGTACTCGTCGCCGGCGGGGCCGGGGCGGTCGGCAACGCCGCCGTCGCGCTGGCCCGGCGGGCCGGTGCGCAGGTGGTCGCGACGACCAGCACGCCGGCCAAGGCCGAGCTGGCCCGGGCCGCGGGCGCACACGCGGTCGTGGACTACCGCGCGGCGGACGCCGCGGGGCAGGTACGGGCTGCCGCGCCCGAGGGGATCGACCGGATCGTCGAGGTGGCCCTCGGCGCGAACCTCGCGCTCGACCTGGCCGTCGTCGCCCCGCGGGCGGTCGTGTCGACCTACGCCGACGACGAGCTGCACACCTCCGTCCGGCCGCTGATGGTCGCCAACCTGACCCTGCAGTTCGTGCTCCTCTACGGCCTGGCCGACGCTGCGCTCGACGCCGCGGTGGCCGGCGTCTCGTCGGCTGTTGCCGCCGGTGACCTGCCCGGCCTGCCCACGACCCGCTTCCCGCTCGCCGAGATCGCCGCGGCGCACGACGCCGTGCAGGCCAACACGCCGGGCAAGGTGCTGGTCGACCTGCCGTAGGCGGGCGGCGTCGCTCAGTCCTTGATCTCGCAGAGCGCGGCGCCGCTGGTGACGACCTCGCCGACCGCGGCACGCAGCCCGCTGACCGTGCCCGCCTTGTGCGCGTTGATGGGCTGCTCCATCTTCATCGCCTCCAGCACGACGACCAGGTCACCGGCCTCGACCAGGGCCCCGTCCTCCACGGCCACCTTGACGATGGTGCCCTGCATCGGCGACGTCAGTGAGTCCCCGGACGCCGCAGCGGCACCGGCCCTGCTCGCCGACCGCCGCGGGGCGGCTTTCTTCGCGCGGCCCCCGGCCGAGGCGCCGAGCCCCGCCGGCAGGCAGACCTCCAGGCGTCGGCCGCCGACCTCGACGACCACCTTCTCCCGCGGCTCCTGCTCCGGTGCCTCGGCGCCACCCGTGAACGGCGGCAGGTCGTTGTCGAACTCGGTCTCGATCCAGCGGTTGTGCACGGTGAACGGCTCGCTCGTGAACGCCGGGTCCCGGACCACCTTGCGGTGGAACGGGATCAGCGTCGCCATGCCCTCGACCTGCAGCTCGTCGAGGGCGCGGCGGCTGCGCTCCAGCGCCTCCTGTCGGGTCGCGCCGGTCACGATCAGCTTCGCCAGCAGCGAGTCGAAGGCCCCGCCGACGACCGAGCCGGACGCGACGCCGGAGTCCACCCGTACGCCCGGGCCGCTCGGGGCGACGAACACGGTGACCGCGCCCGGTGCCGGGAGGAAGCCCCGGCCGGGGTCCTCACCGTTGATGCGGAACTCGAAGGAGTGGCCGCGCGGTTCGGGGTCGGAGAAGGTGAGCTCGAGACCGTCGGCGATCCGGAACTGCTCACGCACCAGGTCGATGCCGGCGACCTCTTCGGTCACCGGGTGCTCGACCTGCAGGCGGGTGTTGACCTCCAGAAAGCTGATCAGGCCGTCCTGCGCGACGAGGAATTCGCAGGTGCCCGCACCGACGTACTTCGCCTCCCGGATGATGTCCTTGGACGCCTGGTAGAGCTGCGCCTGCTGCTCCGTGGACAGGAACGGCGCGGGCGCCTCCTCCACGACCTTCTGGTAGCGCCGCTGCAGCGAGCAGTCGCGCGTGCTGACCACCACGACGTTGCCGTGCATGTCCGCGAGCACCTGCGTCTCGACGTGCCGCGGCTTGTCCAGGTAGCGCTCGACGAAGCACTCGCCGCGCCCGAAGGCAGCCACCGCCTCGCGGACGGCTGATTCGTACAGCTCGGGGATCTCCTCGTGGGTGCGGGCGATCTTCAGCCCGCGGCCGCCGCCACCGAACGCAGCCTTGATCGCCACCGGCAGCCCGTGCTCCTCGACGAAGGCGAGCACCTCGTCGACGCCCTTGACCGGGTCGGCGGTCCCGGGCGCGAGCGGAGCGCCGATCTTCAGCGCGATGTGCCGCGCCGTCGTCTTGTCGCCGAGCGCGGCAATCGCCTCGGGGGACGGGCCGATCCAGGTGACGCCCGCATCGATGACCGCCTGCGCGAACTCGGCATTCTCCGACAGGAAGCCGTAGCCGGGATGGACCGCGTCGGCACCGGAGTCGTGCAGCGCCTGGATCACCTTGTCGATCCGCAGGTACGAGTCGCCCGGCGTGCTGCCGCCCAGCGCGAAGGCCTCGTCGGCCACGCGTACGTGCAGCGCGTCGAGGTCGGGCTCGGCGTACACCGCGACCGACTGCAGCCCGGCGTCGCGGCAGGCGCGGGCGACCCGGACGGCGATCTCACCGCGGTTGGCGATCAGGACCTTGCGCACGAGTCGTTGCTCCTAGCGGGGAAGGGCGGAGGCGCGCCAGGCGCCGGGGGCGGGGTGCAGCGGGCTGCGCAGGAGCGGGCGGCCCCACAGCGGGCGGGCCGGCGGCGCATCGCCGGCCGCGGTGACGGCGGTGGCGCGGGCCCCGACGACGACGAGAAGGGCGGCCAGCTGCTCGGGTGTCGGCTCCCCGCGGACCACGGTCAGCAGCGGCCGCCCCCCCGCCGTTGCGTCCTGCTGAGAGGAGAGGTCCCCTGTGGGGGGAGCAGGACGCAAGGAGTGGGCCGTCGCCGTTGCGTCCTGCTCAGAGGAGAGCTCTGCGGAAGGGTCAGCATGACGTCCGGTCACAGCGGGATGTTCCCGTGCTTCTTCGGCGGCAGCGTCTGGCGCTTGGTCTGCAGCAGCCGCAGCGCCTTCGCCACCTCGCGGCGGGTCGCGGACGGCTCGATCACGGCGTCGACGAAGCCGCGCTCGGCCGCGATGTAGGGCGTCGCGAAGGTGTCCTCGTACTCGGTGATGAACCGGGCCCGGGCCTCGTCCGGGTCGGCCGCGGCCGCGATCTCCTTGCGCTTGATGATGTTCACCGCACCCTGCGCGCCGACGACCGCGACCTGCGCGGTCGGCCAGGCCAGGTTGATGTCGGCGCCCAGGTGCTTGGAGCCCATCACGACGTACGCGCCGCCGTACGCCTTCCGGGTGATGACCGTGACCAGCGGGACCGTGGCCTCGGAGTAGGCGTAGAGCAGCTTGGCGCCGCGCCGGATGATGCCGGCGTGTTCCTGGCCGACGCCCGGCAGGAAGCCGGGCACGTCGCAGAAGGTCAGCACCGGCACGTTGAACGCGTCGCAGGTGCGCACGAACCGGGCCGCCTTCTCGGAGGCGTCGATGTCGAGGGTGCCGGCGAAGTGCATCGGGTTGTTGGCGACGACACCGACGCTGCGGCCCTCGATCCGGCCGAAGCCGCAGACCATCGACTGCGCCCAGAGCGCCTGCACCTCGAGGAAGTCGCCGTCGTCGAGCACCGCCTCGATCACGTGCTTCATGTCGTACGGCGCGTTGTTGCTGTCCGGGATGACCGTGTCCAGCTCGAGCAGCGGCTCCTCGTCCAGCGCATCGGGCGCGTCGAACAGCGGGGCGGTCTCGAGGTTGTTCGACGGCAGGTAACCGAGCAGCAGCTTGGCCAGCCCGAGCGCCTCGTCCTCGTCCGCGCTCATGAAGTGTGCGACGCCGGACCTGCTGTTGTGCGCCCGCGCGCCGCCGAGGTCCTCGATCGAGATGTCCTCGCCGGTCACGGTCTTGATGACGTCCGGGCCGGTGATCATCATCGCGCTGTTCTGGTCGACCATGAGGTTGAAGTCGGTGAGCGCGGGGCTGTAGACGTGACCGCCGGCGCAGTTGCCGAGGATCAGGCTGATCTGCGGCACGACGCCGGAGGCCATCACGTTGCGGTAGAAGATGTCGCCGTAGAGCGCCAGCCCCATGATCCCCTCCTGGATCCGGGCGCCGGAGCCCTCGTTGAGCCCGACGAGGGGACAGCCGTTCCGGAGTGCGAGATCCATCACCTTGACGATCTTCTCGCCGTAGACCTCGCCGAGCGCCCCGCCGAAGACGGTCGCGTCCTGGCTGAACACGCACACCGGCCGGCCGTCCACCGTGCCGTAGCCGGTGATGACCCCGTCACCCATCGGCCGGTTGTTCTCCAGGCCGAAGTCGCGGGCGCGGTGCCGGGTCAGCGCGTCGGTCTCGACGAAGGAGCTCTCGTCCAGGAACAGCTCGATCCGCTCGCGCGCAGTGCGCTTGCCGAGGCTGCGCCGCTTCTCCAGCGCCTTCTCGCTCCCGGCGTGCAGCGCCGCGGTGTTCCGGCGGCGCAGCTCGGCCAGCTTGCCGGCCGTGGTGTGCAGGTCGGCGTCGGGCGGCAGGTCGTCCTCGGTCGGTACGGGGGAAGGTTCGGCGCTCACCCCACGAGGCTATCGAGGGGCCTGGCGGGGCAGGCTGCACGGGTGCCTGCCCCCTCTCCGTACGGCGACCTGGATCGCCCGCCGCTGCACCCCCGGGCGCTGTCCCGGGCGCTGGAGCCGGACGGCTGGCGGCTGCTCCTGCTGCAGGAGGCGGCCTCCACCAACGCGGTCGCCGCCGAGCGGGTCCGGGCGGGTGAGCCGGGCGGGCTGGTCGTCGTGGCCGAGGCGCAGACGGCCGGCCGGGGCCGGCTCGACCGCAGCTGGCTCTCGCCGCCGCGGGCCGGGTTGACCTTCAGCGTGCTGGTGCGTCCGGACCTGCCGGCGGCTCAGTGGTCGTGGCTGCCGCTGTGGACCGGCCTGGCCGTCGCCACCGCGCTGCGCGAGCGGGCCGGGATCGACGCTGTCCTGAAGTGGCCGAACGACGTGGTGCTGGGGCCGGGGGCGGGTGCCCCGCTGGCCGGGCGCAAGGTCTGCGGGGTGTTGGTGGAGGTGCCCGAGCCGGGCGCCGCCGTTCTCGGCATCGGGCTGAACGTCACGACGGCGCAGGAGGAGTTGCCGCACGACGGGGCGACGTCGCTGCGGCTGGCCGGCGCGCGCAGCACCGACCGGGACACCGTCCTGCGCGCAGTCCTGCGCGCGCTGACCGGCGTGCTGGCCGACCCGGGAGCGGCGCGGGCCGGCTACCGCGAGCGGTGCAGCACGATCGGCCGGCGGGTGCGGATCGAGCTGCCGGGCGACCGTGCGGTCGAGGGAACCGCCGAGGCGGTCGACGAGGCCGGGCGGCTGGTCGTCGACGGAACGACCTATGCGGTGGGCGACGTCGTGCACCTGCGACCGGTCAGCTGACGGTCACCCGCTTGGTGTCCAGCCAGGTGACCGACCCGTCCCTGGCCGAGCTCTCGTACGCCCACAGCTCGTAGTCGCCCGGCGGCACGTCGGCGGTGCCGGTCCAGTCACCGCGGCCCGGTGCGCCCTCCGAGGCGGTGCTGAAACCCTCCTGCACGACGCGGTCGCCCTGCCGGAACTCCCAGGAGACAGTTGCCTCGAAGACAGTTGCGGTGCCGCCGAAGTCGCCGCGGATCGTGCCGCCCTCCTCGACGTCGAGCCACACCGGACCGAGCACCTCGGCCGCCGGCGCCCGCGAGACCGGTTTCGTCAGATCGGCGTGGCCCCAAAGGGTCTCGACGCGCTCGCCGTCCACCAGCAACTGCACCGCCCGGACGTCGGGGTCCGCCGCGGTCACCGTGTGCACGAGCTGCTGGATGCTCGCCCCCTCGAAGCCCGACCCTCCGCCGCTCTGCAGCGCCTCGCGGGACAGGTCGACGACCGCCGTCGTGCCGTCCCGGCGCACGTCCCGCACGGTCGTCCCCTCGGCCCACAACGAGGTGTAGTCCGGGTCCTTCGGCTCGGAGCCGAACATCGTCTCCAGCGCATCGCGTACGGGATCCGGGCCGGCCGGGCGACGGACGAACTCCCGGTAGAGCCGGGGCCCGCGCGGCTCCTTGGAGGCGCCGAGCCAGTAGACGGCGCGGGCCTGTGCCGCGGCAGGAGCCGAGGGCGAGGCAGCGGCCGGCGTGCCGGCGGGGGATGGGGGCGTGGCGGACGGTTCCGGTGGCGCTGTCGGCGTCTGGTCGCTGCAGCCGGCCAGCAGGACACCTGCCAGCCCGAGGGGGACGAGGAGCCTCATCGGGACCTGCCGGATCCTTGGGGGGCCGGTCCGCCCTGCGGGGCGAGAGAGATGGCGTGCCGCCGGATCATGCGCCGGACGCTACGCCGCAGCCGGTGATCCGGCACCTGCCCGACCGCTCTGCACCGGGTGCGCCGTACTAGCGTCGAGGTATGAGCGACCTCCCGGAGCGCATCAGCCTGCGTGAGGTCGGCCCGCGCGACGGGCTGCAGAACGAGGCGCCCGTGCCGACCGCGAGCAAGGTCGCGCTCATCGATGCGCTGTCGGGCACCGGCGTCGGCCGCATCGAGGCGGTTTCCTTCGTGCACCCGAAGGCGATCCCGTCGATGGCCGACGCGGCGCAGGTGTGGGCTGCCGTCGAGAAGGCGGCCTCCGTGCGCTACTCGGCGCTGGTGCCGAACCTGCGCGGTGCGCAGCGGGCGCTCGAGGCGGGCTTCCAGGAGATCGAGGTCGTCGTGTCGGCCTCGGACACCCACAACGGCAAGAACCTCAACCGGACGACGGAGCAGTCGCTCGACGACATCGCCGAGTCGGTAGCGGCCGCGCACGCCGTGGGGGCAAGCTGCCAGATCGTCGTCGCGACCGCCTTCGGCTGTCCGTACGAGGGCGAGGTCCCGGTCGAGCGGGTGCTCGCTGTCGCCGGTCGCGCGCTCGCCGACGGCGCGGACGGGCTGTCGTACGGCGACACGACCGGCATGGCGACCCCGGGTCGGGTCACCGCGCTCGTGGGGGAGACCCGGATGCGCTTCCCGGACGTCGAGTTGAACCTGCACTTCCACAACACCCGCGGCACCGGGCTGGCCAACGTGCTCGCCGCCCTGCAGCTCGGCGTCGTCGACTTCGACGCCTCCGTGGGCGGTCTCGGTGGCTGCCCCTACGCGCCGGGCGCGACCGGCAACGTCTGCACCGAGGACCTCGTCCACATGGTCGAGGACATGGGCGTCGACACCGGCGTCGACCTCGACGCGCTGCTCGGTGCCGCCCGCGAGGCCGAGCGCCTGGTCGGCCGCGCCCTGCCGTCCCAGGTCCTGCGCGCCGGTCCCCGTACCCGTCTCACCCCGCTCTAGCCAGCGAAGACCCCGCTCCAGCCAGAAGGAGAACCACCTTGTCCCTGCACGATCTCCAGGTCGAGACCCTGTCCGGCGAACGCACCAGCCTCGGCGCCCTCACCGGTGGCAAGGCGGCGCTGATCGTCAACGTCGCGTCGAAGTGCGGCCTCACCCCGCAGTACACCGGACTTCAGGCGCTGCACGCGCAGCGCGAGGACCTCGTCGTGATCGGCGTGCCGTGCAACCAGTTCAAGGGTCAGGAGCCGGGGAGCGCCGAGGAGATCGAGCAGTTCTGCTCGGCGACGTACGGCGTGAGCTTCCCGCTGCTGGCCAAGACGGACGTGAACGGCCCCGACCGGGCGCCGCTGTTCGACACGCTCATCGCGGTGCCGGACGCCGACGGCGTCGCGGGCGACGTGCAGTGGAACTTCGAGAAGTGGCTGCTGTCGCCGTCGGGGGAGGCCGTCGCGCGGTTCCGCCCGAAGGTCGAGCCGGACGACCCCGCGATCTCCCGCGCCCTGGACGGGCTCGGCGCCGGCTGAGCCGGCAGCAGGACCGCTACCGCCGCCGCAGGTGACGGCACCTGGTCGTGGGTGTCCAGCGGTGCCGCCCCGCCCGAGCAAGATCTTCGGAACATCCACAGGAGCCTGGCCCTGTGGATGTTCCGAAGATCTTGGTGTCGGCCTCCGCTGGGTTCCGCAGCGCGCCCGGCAGCAGGACCGCTGGCACTACCGTCCCCCCATGGAGCAGCGCGTCAGCATGGTCACGCTCGGCACCACCGACCTCGCCCGCGCCCGGTCCTTCTACGAGCGGCTGGGCTGGCGCGGCCAGGAGGTCCAGCAGACCGTGTTCTTCCAGGTCGGCGGTCTCGCGCTGGTCCTCTGGGCGCGGGACAGCCTCGCGCGCGACGCGGGGGTCGAGGACGAGCAGGGCTCGCGCTTCGGCGGCGTCGCCCTTGCGCACAACGTGCGCTCCAGACAGCAGGTCGACGAGGTGCTGTCCGAGGCGGCCGCCGCAGGCGCCACCGTCACCAGACCGGCCGCCGAGACCTTCTACGGCGGCTACGCAGGCTGTTTCCGCGACCCGGACGGCCACGTCTGGGAGATCGCGCACAATCCGGGCTTCCCGCTGGCCGAGGACGGCACCCTCACGGTGCCGGATCTGGGGGGCGCGTAGGCCGACCGGCTGCCCCAGGCGCCACGATGAGCCGGTGGACGACCTGCTGCTGCAACCGTGGACCGACCTGCTCGGCGACAGTCCCGAGGTGCGCCAGCAGGGCCGGGCCCTGCTGGCGCGCTACGCCGAACCACACCGCCGCTACCACGACCGGCGGCACCTGTCGGAGGTGCTGGAGGCGCTGCAGTCCTCGACCGCCGGCGTGGCGGCGCCCGCACCGGTGCTGTGTGCCGCGTACTGGCACGACGCGGTCTACGACCCGACCCGGACCGACAACGAGGAGCGCAGTGCCGGGCTGGCAGCGACGGTGCTGGGACGGCTCGGGCTGGCGGCCGAGGACGTCGCGGAGGTCGTCCGGCTGGTGCTGCTGACGGCCACCCACGACCCGGCTGCGGGCGACGACTCCGGTGCGCTGCTGTGCGACGCCGACCTGGCCGTCCTGGCCTCGCCCCCCGCCCGCTACCGGGCCTATGCGGAGGCGGTCCGGCGGGAGTACGTCCACCTCGACGACGGGGCCTTCCGGAGCGGCCGGGTGGCGGTGCTGGGCCGGCTGGCGGCGCGGCCGCGTCTGTTCACGGGGGAGCGGGCGCATCGGCGGTGGGACGCAGTGGCGCGGCGGAACCTGCACGACGAGCTGGCCCGCCTCGGCGCAGCCCCGCCGCCTTGAGCCGCGTCAGCAGCTCGCGAGCCCTCACGGGCTCGGCGCCGAGGGCGAGCGCGTGTCCACGCAGCGACGCGGGGATGTCGTAGTGGTCACCCTGGAAGGCGCGCCGTGGAACGCCCAGGTCAGCGGCGAAGGCATGCAGTTCGTCGTAGGAGACGTCGCTGACCAGGTGCGACCAGAGCTGCCCCCGCCACGGCCACACCGCCGGGTCGACGAGGATCGCCACGGCGGAACCGTACGACGCGGGACGGCGGTACAGCACGCGGCGGCACACCGGCGTCGGTGCGCACCTGAGCTACCGGTGCAGCCGCCCCTCGTGCAACTCCTCGAGCACCGCCGCCGCGGCCGGGTCGCCGTCGGCGGCGGCCTCCTCGACCTCTGTCGGCGCTGCCCAGACGAACCTGCGATAGCTCCAGAAGCGAAACGTCGTCCCGAGCACCAGGCCGACCCCGTTGGCGGCGATGTTGTCGGCCAGCCGGGACTCGAAGCCGAGCGCGTAGTGCGAGATGGCCAGGCACAGCAGCGCGATGCCGAGGCCGATCCCGTTCAGCACGACGAACAGGCTGTACTCCCGGCGCAGGGTGGTGCGCTCGCGGTGCCTGAACGACCAGATGCGGTTGAGCACGAAGGCATTGGTCGCCGAGACGACCGTCGAGCAGACCTTCGCGGTCAACGGCTTGTCCGGCGCCAGGTGCAGGATCAGGTTGAAGATCGCCAGGTCGACCAGCAGGCTGACGAAGCCGACCGTGCCGAACTTCGCCAACTCGCTGAACAGCACGCGGAAGCGGTCGACGAGCGACGAGACGAGGCTCATCCGGCGGCAGGTCCGGTCATCCGGTCAGCCTAGCCCGGTGTGTGGCGACGGCTCCGCATGGGACGATGGTCCCCCACCTGTCGAGCGGAGGAGCGCCGTGCTGGACACCCGACTGACCGAGGAGCAGCAGTCGCTCCGCAAGACGGTCGAGGCGTTCGCCCGCGAGGTCGTCGCGCCGGTGGCCGCGCACCACGACGCGAGCAGGACCTTCCCGTACGCCGTGGTGCGTGCGATGGGCGAGATGGGCCTGTTCGGACTGCCCTTTCCCGAGGAGTACGGCGGGATGGGCGGCGACTACTTCGCGTTGTGTCTGGTGATCGAGGAACTGGCGCGGGTCGACCAGAGCGTCGCGATCACGCTGGAGGCCGGCTGCTCGCTCGGTGCGATGCCGATCTACCGCTTCGGCACCGAGGAGCAGAAGCAGCAGTGGCTGCCGTCGCTCTGCTCGGGGCAGGCGCTGGGCGCGTTCGGCCTCACCGAGCCGGGAGCGGGCAGCGACGCGGGCGGCACCCGCACCACCGCCCGGCTCGAGGAGGGGCAGTGGGTGATCAACGGCAGCAAGGCGTTCATCACCAACTCCGGCACGGAGGTCACGACGCTGGTCACCGTCACCGCCGTGACCGGCCGGACGTCCACCGGCAGGAAGGAGATCAGCACCATCCTGGTGCCGGTGCCGGTCCAGGGCTTCACGGCCGAGCCGGCCTACGACAAGGTCGGCTGGAACGCCTCCGACACCCACCCGCTGACCTTCGTGGACGTGCGGGTCCCAGAGGAGAACCTGCTCGGCGAGCGCGGCCGCGGCTATGCCAACTTCCTGCACATCCTGGACGAGGGGCGCATCGCCATCAGCGCGCTGGCGGTCGGTGCGGCGCAGGGCTGTGTCGACGAGAGCGTGCGGTACGCCCAGCAGCGCGAGGCCTTCGGCCGGCCGATCGGGCAGCACCAGGCGATCGCCTTCAAGATCGCCCGGATGGAGGCGCGGGTACACGTCGCCCGCACCGCCTACTACGACGCGGCAGCGAGGATGCAGGCCGGTCTGCCGTTCAAGAAGGAGGCTGCCATCGCGAAGCTGATCAGCAGCGAGGCGGCGATGGACAACGCCCGCGACGCCACGCAGATCCATGGGGGCTACGGATTCATGAACGACTACCCGGTCGCGCGGCACTACCGGGACAGCAAGATCCTCGAGATCGGTGAGGGGACCAGCGAGGTCCAGCTCATGCTGATCGCCCGCGAGCTGGGGCTCTGATGGGCTGGATCGACCTCGACGGGGCCGTCAACGTGCGCGACCTCGGCGGACTGCCGACCATCGACGGACGTACCACCCGCGACGGCGTCCTGCTGCGCGCGGACAACCTGCAGGACCTCAGCGAAGCCGACGTCGCGCGCCTGGTGCACGGGCTGCACCTGCGTACCGTCGTGGACCTGCGCAGCACCGGCGAGCTGCACCTGACCGGACCTGGTCCGCTCGCGGGGGCCGGCCTGGTGCACCACCATCTCTCGCTGATTCCCGAGTGGGACGGCGAGCCGGACGAGGCCGAGGTGGAGCGCGCCCTCGAGGACGCGGTCGCGGCGAGGGCGCTGCCGGTGCTCCCCCCGCGCCGTCGGCAGAAGACACCGAACGACCTCGCCGGGCACTACGTCGGCTACGTCACCGAGGCCGGCGCCAACGTCGCCCGGGCGCTGCGCGTGCTCGCCGAGCCCTCCATCGGCACCGCCGTCGTGCACTGTGCGGCCGGCAAGGACCGCACCGGCGTGGTGGTCGCGTTGGCCCTGTCCCTGGTCGGTGTGACCCGTGACGCGGTGGTCGCCGATTACGTCCGCAGTGCGGAGCGGGCCGAGCAGATCCTCGGCAGACTCGCCGCGACCGACGCCTACGGTCCCGGCCTGGCCGGCGTCTCGGTCGCCGACATCACCCCGGTCGCCTCGTCGATGGAGAGCTTCCTCGACGCCGTCGACAGGGACTACGGCGGGCCGCACGGGCTGGCCATGTCGCTCGGGGTCGACGAGGAGACCGTGGCCCGGCTCGGCGTCCGGCTCGTCGGCACCTCGGCGCGCGCCCGCTAACCTCGCGAGCATGGCGATCCGCGGCCCGATGGGGCTCCCCGTCGTCGGCATGGTCGGCGGTGGCCAGCTGTCCCGGATGACCCACCAGGCCTCCATCGCCCTCGGCCTGTCCTTGCGGGTGCTCGCCGACGCCTCCCACGACAGCGCCGCGCTGGTCGCCCGGGGCGTCACCGTCGGCGACCACACGTCGCTGGACGACCTCCGTGCGTTCGCGCAGGGCTGCGAGGTCGTGACCTTCGACCATGAGCACGTGCCGGGCGGGCTGCTCGAGGCGCTGGAGGACGAGGGGCTGCGCATCTGTCCCGGGTCCGCCGCACTGCGGCACGCGCAGGACAAGCTGGTCATGCGTGAGCGGCTGGCCGCGCTCGGTGTGGCCGTACCGCCGTTCACGCCGGTCGCGACGGTGCGGGACATCGAGGGGTTCGCACACCACGTCGGTTGGCCACTGGTGCTCAAGGCGGCCACCGGCGGCTATGACGGCAAGGGCGTGTGGGTGGTCAGCGACGCCGCCGGGGCGGCGGAGATCGTCGCGAGCGGGGTCCGGCTGGTGGCCGAGCAGCTGGTGCCGCTGCGGCGTGAGCTCGCCGCGGTCGTCGCGCGTTCGCCGTACGGGCAGGGTGCGGCCTGGCCGGTCGTCGAGACGGTGCAGTCCGACGGCATCTGTATCGAGGTGATCGCTCCGGCGCCGGACCTGTCGGAGGAGCAGGCGCTCGAGGCGCAGGGCATCGCGCTGCGGCTGGCCGACGAGCTCGACGTCGTGGGCGTGCTGGCCGTCGAGCTGTTCGACACCAGTGCGGGGCTGCTGGTGAACGAGCTGGCCATGCGGCCGCACAACAGCGCCCACTGGACCATCGAAGGAGCACGCACCTCCCAGTTCGAGCAGCACCTGCGGGCGGTGCTCGACTACCCGCTCGGGGCGACGACACTGACGGCGCCGTGGGTGGTCATGGCCAACCTGCTCGGCGGCGACGACAGCGCCGGGGACGCAGGGGAGGGCGACCTCGACCGCCGGCTGCACCTGCTCTTCGGCCGCGATCCGGCGCTGAAGGTGCACCTCTACGGCAAGACGGTGCGGGCCGGCCGCAAGATCGGACACGTGACCGCTCTCGGCGACGATCTCGAGGCCGTACGACGGCGCGCGCAGGTCGGCGCGCACTACCTGAGGACGGGCGCGTGGCTGGACGCGTAGGTGTCGTGATGGGCAGCGACTCGGACTGGCCGGTGATGTCGGCTGCCGCGCAGGCGCTGGAGGAGTTCGGCGTGCCGTACGAGGCGCGGGTGCTCTCGGCGCACCGCACCCCGCGCGACATGCTCGACTGGGCTGCCACGGCGGACACGCGCGGGCTGCGGGTCGTCGTCGCCGGCGCCGGTGGAGCCGCACACCTGCCGGGAATGGTCGCCTCGATGACCCCGCTGCCGGTCATCGGCGTGCCGGTCCCGCTCCAGCACCTGGACGGCCTGGACTCGCTGCTGTCGATCGTGCAGATGCCGGCCGGCGTACCGGTGGCAACCGTCTCGGTCGGTGGCGCGCGCAACGCCGGGCTGCTCGCGGTGCGCATCCTCGGCGCCGGCGACCCGGAGCTGCTCGAACAGATGCGACGATTCCAGGAGCGGCTGGCCGAGACGGCCCGGGCCAAGGACGTCGCGCTGCAGGACCAGCTGCGCACCTGAGAGGCTGGACGCATGGACGACGAGACGGCCGAGACAGCGCGGGCACTGATCGAGCAGCTGCACGGGCTGCCGGTGCAGGAGGCGGTCCGGATCGGTGAGGCAGCCGACTTCGTCGTCCAGCCGCACGGCCCGGGGGCCATCCTGACGGCGGACTTCCGGCCGAACCGGATCCGGCTGACCGTCGTCGACGGCATCGTGCGGTCCGGGTCGTACGGCTGACCGGCCTCCCTGCCCGGATGCAGCAGCCTCAGGGGCGACCGAGAGCGCGATAGGTCCAGCCGGCGGCACGCCATCTCTCGGGGTCCAGGGCGTTGCGGCCGTCCACGATGCGCCTGACGGAGACCACCTCGGACAACACCGCCGGGTCCATCTCGCGGAACTCCGCCCACTCGGTCAGGTGCAGCACGATGTCGGCGCCCTTCGCGGCCTCGACGGCCGAGTCGCGGTAGCCCAGCTGGGGATGCTTGATCCGGGCGTTGTCCATCGCCTCGGGGTCGTAGAGGCAGACGGCGGCGCCCTGCTTCTGGATGCTGGCGGCGACATCGAGCGCGGGGCTGTCGCGGATGTCGTCGCTGTTGGGCTTGAAGGCCGCGCCCAGCACCGAAACCCGCATGCCGCCGAAGCTGCCGCCGCACAGCTCGCGGGCCAGGTCGATCATGCGGGCCCGGCGGCGCAGGTTGATCGCGTCGACCTCCTTGAGGAACGACAGCGCCTGGTCCACCCCGAGCTCGCCCGCCCGGGCCATGAACGCGCGGATGTCCTTGGGCAGGCAGCCACCTCCGAAGCCGAGCCCCGCGTGCAGGAACCGCCCGCCGATGCGGGTGTCGTACGACAGCGCCTTGCTCAGCAGTGTCACGTCACCGCCGGTGGCCTCGCAGACCTCGGCCATCGCGTTGATGAAGGAGATCTTGGTGGCCAGGAAGGCGTTCGCGGCGACCTTGACCAGCTGCGCGGTCGCGAAGTCGGTGACGACGACGGGAGTCGGGTGCTCGATGACGGGCGCGAACGCCGTCCGCAGCTGCTCCTCGGCCCGGGCCGAGCGCACCCCGAACACCAGGCGGTCCGGGGTGAGGGTGTCCTGGACGGCGAAGCCCTCGCGCAGGAACTCCGGGTTCCAGGCCAGCTCCAGCTCGCTGCCCCGCATCCGCTCGATCTGCGCGGCCAGCCGCTCGGCGGTACCGGCCGGCACGGTGGACTTGCCGACCAGCAGGGCCCCCGCCTTCGCGTGCGGGATCAGGGCGGTGAAGGCGGCGTCGACGTAGGTCATGTCGGCGGCGTACTCGCTCTTCTTCTGCGGCGTCCCCACGCAGACGAAGTGCACGTCGCCGAACTCCCCGGCCTCCTCGTAGGAGGTCGTGAAGCGCAGCCGGCCGGAGTCGAGGGTCTTCTGCAGCAGCTCCGGGAGGCCGGGCTCGTAGAACGGCACCGTCCCCGACTGCAGCGCCGCCACCTTCTCCGGCAGCACGTCCAGCCCGAGCACCTCGAAGCCGAGCTCGGCCATGCAGACGGCGTGCGTGGCTCCCAGGTAGCCGGTGCCGATGACGGTCAGGCGAGGACGGTCGCTCATGTCGCAGAGGGTAGTGGCGACGTCCGGCCGGCCGATCGCGCGCCTCCGCATACGATCGCGGCATGTACGCCGGCGACCCGTCCTACAGCCTGTTCTCCGTCACCGAGGAGCATGCGCTGCTGCGCAAGAGCGTCCGTGAGCTGGCGGAGGACAAGATCGCCCCACGGGCCGCCGAGATCGACGAGACGGCGGAGTACCCGTGGGACGTCCACGAGGAGCTCAGACGCGCCGACCTGCTCGCCCTCCACGTACCGGAGCAGTACGGCGGGGCCGGCGCCGACCGGATCGCGCACTCGATCGTGGTCGAGGAGATCGCGCGCGTCTGCGCGTCCAGCTCGCTGATCGTGGCCGGCAACAAGCTCGGCACCATGGGGCTGATCCTGTCCGGCTCCGAGGAGCTCAAGGAGCGCTACCTGCCGCAGGTCGCTGCGGGTACGGCGACGTTCTCGTACGCCCTGTCGGAGCGGGAGGCGGGGTCGGATGCCGCCGCGATGAAGACGCGGGCGGTCCGTGACGGCGACTGCTATGTCCTGAACGGCACCAAGTGCTGGATCACCGGCGCCGGCGTCAACACCCACTACACGGTGCTGGCGAGCACCGAACCGGGCAAGGGCCCCAAGGGCATCTCGGCGTTCGTCGTGCACGCCGACGATCCCGGCTTCTCGGTCGGCACGAAGGAGCGCAAGATGGGGATCAAGGGCTCCCCGACCTGCGAGATCTACTTCGAGGACTGCCGCATCCCGGCCGACCGCATGATCGGCGAGGAGGGCACCGGCTTCATCACGGCGCTGAAGACCCTGGACCACACCCGGTCGATGATCGGTGCGCAGGCGGTGGGCATCGCGCAGGGGGCGTTGGACGCGGCGATCGCCTACGTGAAGCAGCGCAAGCAGTTCGGCAAGGCGGTCGCCGAGTTCCAGGGCGTGCAGTTCCTGCTCGCCGACATGGCGATGAAGGTGGAGGCGGCCCGCCAGCTGGTCTACGTCGCGAACGCCAGCGCCGAGCGGGGCGACGCCGGCCTGACCTTCCTGTCCAGCGCGAGCAAGACCTTCGCGTCCGACACGGCGATGTCGGTGACCACCGATGCCGTGCAGCTGTTCGGCGGCTACGGCTACACCCGCGACTTCCCGGTCGAGCGGATGATGCGCGACGCCAAGATCACCCAGATCTACGAGGGCACCAACCAGGTGCAGCGGATGGTGATGGCGCGCCAGCTGCTGGCGTAGCGCAGCGCTGCGCAGACATGTGTGCTGCCGGGGGTTGTGCACCACAGGTCAACAATCGAGAAATGTTGACGTGTGGTGTACACCGCGCTGCGCGACACATCTCGGCCGCCGGATCGCGACCTGAGCACCCGTTCGGGCGTGTTCCGGTCGGTGCCGGCCTCCGATGCAGGGGGTCCGACCCGATGAAGGAGACGACGTGGAGACGTCCGCCGCAGCACTGCTTCCTGCCCGCCCCTCGGCCGCCGACGTGCCGGGTCTGGTCCGCCACACCTTCGCCCTGTTGCGCGACGGTGTGCCGCTGACCCTGCTGATGGATCTGGCGGACGAGGCCGGCCCGCACTCCGCCGAGCGCTACACGAGCGAGGGCGGCGACGCCCGATGGCTCCTGCGGACACCGGCTCAGCTTCAGTAGCGACAGCCGCCGAGGCCGGTCCAGCGATGGCCTAGCGGCGGGACAGCCGCGGACGCAGCCAGCTCAGCGCACGTTCGGCGCCGCCGACGTCGGCCCAGCCGTGACCGGCGCCCGGCACGATCTGCACCTCGACGGTGCCGCCACCGCGGCAGCCGTCCCAGCGCCACAGCTCGATGCCGTTGGACCGGCTGGTCCGCTGCTCGTTGCAGCCGGCCTGGCCGGTGACCGTGGCCAGCGTCGAGGCGACCGACCGCGGAGCCATGTGCAGATGGTTGACGAAGCGCGAGGTGGTGACGCCGATGCTGCCGTCCTTCTCGCCGTGCACAGAGAGCAGGTCGGGCACCGCCAGGCCGTTGCGGCAGTGCGCCTCGAGGCTGCCGTTGATCTCGACGGCAGCCACCAGCGGAGGGTGCTCGCCGCACAGCAGGCGGTAGGCGAGCATGCCGCCGCCCGAGTAACCCAGCAGCGCCCTCCGGGCCGGGTCGACCGGGGTGTGCCGGCCGACGTCGTCCAGCACGGCGTTGACGAAGCCGACGTCGTCGATGTCCTGCTGCGCGGCGATGCCGCAGCACGCGCCGGAGTTCCACGAGCCGCCGAAGCCGTTGGGATAGGCCAGCGTGACGCCGTCCCGGCGCAGTGGGTCCAGACCGAGGTCCTTGGCGATCTCGCGGCCGCTGCTCACGTCCTGGTGCAGCACGACCAGCAGCGACGCCTTCTCGCCCGGCTCGAGCCCGAGGGCCGGCAGCAGGAAGTAGGTCCGCTCCAGGCCGCCGGACTGCAGGGTCATCCGTCTGCTGTCGCCGCCGGGGGTGCCGGGGCCGACCTGCGGCACGGGAGCGGCCGGTCGTGCCGTCGGCACGGCCGGCGGGGGGAGCGGCTCGGCGAGAGAGGGGGAGGTCGCCGAGACGGCGGGCGCTGCGGACAGGGCGAACGGCAGGAGCGTCCCGGCCGCGACCAGCACCGCGAGCGCGGCCAGCACCGCCGGGCGCCGCACCATCAGCCCCACCGCAGCCAGCCGCCGTGTCGTCGCGGTCAGGGGCACGGGGTCAACCGATCATCAGGTGGGCCGACAGGAACTCGCTGGTCCGGCGGGAGGCGTCCAGCTTGGCCCAGCCGTGTCCGGCCCGCTCGACGAGCATCGCCTCGACGTCGCCGCCGCGGCAGCCGACCCAGCGGCGGACTTCGGCGTCCGGCAGCAGAGTGGTGCGGGGGGCTGCCGGGCAGCCGGCGCTCCTGGTGAAGATGCCCAGGCTGCTGACCACGGGCCGGGGCGCCAGCCCGAGCGCCTCGATGAAGACGGGTCGATCGAGCCCGATGGTGCCGTCCGCCTTGCCGTGCAGCGCCAGCACGTCCGGTGTCGTGATCGCCTGACCGCACGGGCTCTCCAGCGAGCCGCTGACGACCACCGCAGCGGCCAGCCGGCCGGGGCGGGCGCAGGCGTAGCGGTAGGTGAGCATGCCGCCGCTGGAGTAGCCGACCAGGGCGGTGCGGGCCGGGTCGACGGGCGCCTGCTCGGCGGCATCGGCGAAGACGGCTTCGAGAAACGCGATGTCGTCGATGCCGGCGGCCTTGGGCGGGCCGCAGCAGGCGCCGGCGTCCCAGGACCGGTCCACGCCGGCCGGGTAGGCCAGCGTCGCACCGCGCGCCCGCAGCGCGGCCAGGTCGGTCTCGGCGGCCACGCCGCGCGGGGTGCCGCCCTCCTGGTGCAGGACGACCACCAGGGCCGACCGTTCGCCCGGTGCCAGGCGCCGGGCCGGCTGGAGCAGGTAGCTGCGCTGGTGGCCGCCGACCTCGAGCGCGACGTCGCGCACGTCGGCGGAGTACGCCTTCGCAGCTGCCGGTTCAGCGGCCGAGGAGGAGCCGCAGGCGGTGATCAGCAGCGCCAGCCCGGCCAGCACGGCGGGCATGGCGGTGCGCGCCGAGCGCGGTGCAGACGAGCGGTAGGGCACGGGAGGACGGCTCCTGCTCCGGGAGGGACTGCGGCGACCACGATGGTCGCACGTCAGGGGGTGCTCCTCAGGTCGGTCGCCCGGCGCCTTTCCTTCACCCCAGGGCAGGCAGGTCCGGCTGTGTGACGCCCCAGGTCGCGGTGGCCCGTTCGTCCGCCGCGACCCGTGCGAGATCGACCGACGTCGGGTCGGGCAGCAGGACCAGCGCGGCGCCGGCGCGCAGCACGGCGAGCAGCGCCGCCAGGCCGACCGGCTCGCCCAGCGACGTCGCGAACAGCACCCGGTCGGCGGTCGTGACGGGGTACGGCGGCAGGTCGCTCAGCACGGCGCCCGCCACCTCGATCCGGACGTCCGCCGGACGGGGACCGCCCCAGCCGTCGCCGTAGGACGGGACCTCGCGGGCGTAGTCGGTCACCATCGCCGGCAGCGGCCCGCAGGGCGCCCCGAGCGGGTGGCCGGACAGGGCGAGGACATCGTCCACGCCGGCGTCGAGCGCGCCCGCCGCCTGCTCTTCGGTGGTGAAGGCGGCGTCACAGCCGGCCAGCCCGGCGGCATCGCGGGCCAGGACGACGGTCGCGCCGGTGGCGACACCGGCCAGCAGCAGGGCGACGCTCTGCCAGTGCAGGGGCAGCAGAAGACCGACCCGCTGTGGCCCGCCCAGCCCGTCGACGAGCAGGTTGGCCGACTTCGCGACCCAGTTGGCGGTGGTGGCGCCGGACAGCTCGACCCGCGCCGGGCCGTCGTGCAGGGTCAGCAGCGGCTGCGCCGGGTCGCGCTCGCCGGCCAGGCCGCCGGTCCAGGCGGTCAGGCCGGTCATGCCGCGCAGGGGTCCTGCGCCGCGGTCACGACCGGCGCAGAGGTCGGCGAGGCAGCGGCTGGCCTCGACGTGCGACCGCCCTGGACGGTGACCTCCCTGGCGGTGGTGAACGAGGAGCCGACCAGGACCTCGAGCGGCTTGCCGTCCAGGGCCGGATCCAGCCGCAGGTCGGCTCCGGGGAGGGCGGCGGCCAGGGTGCGCGCCGAATCGGCCTTGTCCGACCCGTGCACGACCACCGTCTGCTCGGCGCCGCTGCCCCGGTTGCCGGGCTCGCCGACGATCTGGAAGCCCACCCGCTCGAGCTCGCCGGCTGCCTGGCGGGCCAGACCCTGCGCCCCCGCGCTGTTGTAGACGCGGACCCGCACCTTGTCGGGAGCGACGATGAGCGGCTCCGACGGCTCCGCGCCCTTCCCCGGCTTCTCGGGGGCGGCAGGTGCCTGGTCCCGGCGCAACTGGTCGAACAGCACCGCCCCCTCGGCCTCGTCGAGCAGCACCACCGACTGCCCCTGGCGGTAGCCGTTGCTCTTCTCGATCGGCACTGTGGTGAAGACGACGCCACCGGCGTCGAAGTTGCGCAGGCGCAGCGCCAGCTTCTGCAGGTCGCCCCTGCCCAGATCCTCGTCCACCTCCAGCGACTCGGTGGCGACGGTGACGACACCGTTGATCCGCACCGGGTTGAGCAGCGTGCCGGCGGACAGCACCTTGCGCACGATCGCGCCGATGAACTGCTGCTGGCGCTCGATCCGGTCGATGTCACCCCCCGGAAGACCCTTGCGCTGGCGGACGAAGGCCAGCGCCTGATCCCCCTTGATGACCGAGCGGCCGGCCGGCAGATCGATCCCCGAGTCCTTCTCCTTGGCTGCCTTGGGCAGGCAGACCTCGACCCCGTCGAGCTTGTCGACGATGGCCTGGAAGCCGTCGAAGTCGATCTGCATGTAGTGGTCGACGTAGAGGCCGGTGAGCTGCGAGATCGTCCGGATCAGCAGCGGCGGCCCCCCCTCGAAGAAGGCGATGTTCAGCTTGCCCATCCGGGCCTGGACGAACTCGCCCGTCTCGAGGTCGGTGTGCTCGGGGATCTCCACCCATGCGTCGCGGGGGAAGCTGATGAGCTGCGCCTGGTCGGCGTCACCGTAGAGGTGCGCCAGGATGACGGTGTCGGAGCGCTGGCCGCTGACGAAGTTCTTGCCCGTGCCCTGGGTGCCCTCGCCCGGCTTCAGATCACCGCGGCTGTCCGAGCCGACGATGAGGATGTTCTTCGCGTCCCGCGGCAGGTCGGCCGGGCGCGTGCCGATGTCCAGGCCGGGGATCCGGTTGATCTTGCCGTCGTAGAAGCTGAGCAGCGCCCAGCCCGCTCCCGCGGCGGCCAGGATCGACACCGACGTGACCACCGCGATCCACGACATCACCCGCGCTGCCCGGCGCCGGCGGGGCGGCGGCGTGTCCGGCAGGACCGCCCCCGAACCGGACCAGGTCGCTCGTCCCCGCATCCCGGCGGCGGACACCGGGCGACCGCCGGCCGCGTGCCGTGCGGACCCGGGCTTGCGTGGCGGCACGGTGCGCGGCGGCCGGGGCGGCACGCCGTGCCTCGGGCCCCGCGGGTCCAGGTGTGCCGGCAGCTCGTTCGCGCGGGGACGCTCGGCCGGCGGCTGCTCGCCGCCGGCCTTCCAGTCCCTCGGGTCCGTCACCGGAGAAGTCTCCTCGTCGCAGGGTCGTCCACCCCGAGGACGTGTTCGGCTGCGGCGAGGTTCCCCGCCCGTGCCCCAGGGTAGCGACTCGGCGATCACCGCGGCGGCGACACGACTAGCCTGCTGCGACATGAAGGCACTCGTGCTGTCCGGCGGCGCGGGCACCCGCCTGCGCCCGATCACCCATACCAGTGCCAAGCAGCTCGTGCCGGTCGCCAACAAGCCGGTGCTCTTCTACGGCCTCGAGGCGATCCGCGACGCAGGCGTCACCGAGGTCGGGATCATCGTCGGGGACACCCACGCCGAGATCGAGGCGGCGGTGGGCGACGGCTCCGCGCTCGGGATCCGCGTCACCTACATCCGGCAGACCGCGCCGCTCGGCCTCGCGCACTGCGTGCTCATCGCGCAGGACTTCCTCGGTGCCGACGACTTCGTCATGTACCTCGGCGACAACTTCATCATCGGCGGCATCACCGAGCTGGTCCAGGAGTTCCGCGCCGGGACCTACGACGCGCAGATCCTGCTGACGCGGGTGGAGAACCCGTCGCAGTTCGGGGTGGCGGAGCTCGGGCCGCACGGCGGCGTCACGACGCTGGTGGAGAAGCCGAAGGAGCCGCGCAGCGATCTGGCCCTGGTCGGCGTCTACATGTTCCGCCCGGTCGTGCACGACGCCGTGCGGGCGATCAAGCCGTCGGCCCGCGGCGAGCTGGAGATCACCGACGCGCTGCAGTGGCTGATCGACGAGGGCCGCGACGTGCGCCCGCACCTGGTCACCGGCTACTGGAAGGACACCGGGCGTCTCGAGGACATGCTCGAGTGCAACCGCAAGGTGCTGGAGTCCCTCGAGCCGGCCGTCCGCGGCTCCGTCGACGCCGACTCCGTCCTGACCGGCCGGGTGGTCGTGGAGGAGGGCGCGGTGGTCGAGCGCTCGACCGTCCGCGGGCCGGCGATCATCGGCCGCGACACGGTCCTGCGCGACACCTACGTCGGGCCCTTCACCTCGATCTACTTCGGCTGCACGCTGGAGGACACCGAGATCGAGCACTCGATCGTGCTCGAGCAGTCCTCGATCCGCGGCGTCGGCCGGATCGAGGACAGCCTCATCGGCAAGCAGGTCGAGGTGGTGCCCTCCAGCGCGCTCCCGCGGGCACACCGGCTGATGCTCGGCGACCACAGCCGCGTCTCGATCGCCTAGCTCGCCGTCTGGGAGACTTCCGTCCCATGCGCGTCTTCGTCACCGGCGGTGCCGGCTTCATCGGGTCCCACTACGTCCGCTCGCTGCTGGCCGGCGCCTATCCGGCGTACGCGGGGGCGGAGGTGACCGTCTACGACAAGCTCACCTACGCCGGGAACCTCGAGAACCTCGCGTCGGTCGCCGACTCGCCGCGCTACCGGTTCGTACAGGGCGACCTCGTCGACGGTGCCCTGCTGGACCAGGTGCTGCCGGGGCACGACGTGGTCGTCAACTTCGCCGCCGAGACCCATGTGGACCGCTCGATCACCGGGGCGCAGGACTTCGTGGTCACCAACGTGCTCGGGGCGCAGACGCTGTTCGACGCCTGCCTGCGGGCCGGCACCCCCCGGGTGGTGCACATCGGTACCGACGAGGTCTACGGCTCGATCGAGAGCGGCTCGTGGACCGAGGACGAGCCGCTGCTGCCGAACAGCCCGTACTCCGCGGCGAAGGCCGGCGCCGAGCTGCTCGCCCGCGCGTACGGCGTGACGTACGGCCTGCACATCTCGACGACGCGGTGCAGCAACAACTACGGGCCCTACCAGTTCCCGGAGAAGGTCGTCCCGCTGTTCGTCACCAACCTGCTCGACGGGAGGAAGGTCCCGCTCTACGGCGAGGGGGCGAACGTCCGTGACTGGCTGCACGTCGACGACCACTGCCGGGGCATCCAGCTGGTGGCCGAGCGCGGCGCGGCCGGGGAGTCCTACAACATCGGCGGCGGGCGCGAGATGTCGAACCTCGAGCTCACCGGGCACCTGCTCGACGCCCTGGGGGCCGGCTGGGACATGGTCGAGCGGGTGCAGGACCGCAAGGGCCACGACCTGCGCTACTCCGTCGACCACAGCAAGCTCGCGGCGATGGGTTACGCGCCGCAGCACTCGTTCGAGGAGGGACTGGCCGAGACGGTGCGGTGGTACCGCGAGAACGAGGCGTGGTGGCGGCCGCTGAAGGAGAAGTCCGCGGTGCAGCGGTGAGCTCCCGCGACACGCTCGCCTTCCTGGTCACCGGGATGGGCGGGCAGCTCGCGAGCGACTTCGTCGACGTGGCGCGGCCGCTCGGGCAGACCGTCTTCTGTCGGGGGCTGACCTCCGCCGAGCTGGACGTCACCGACCCGTTCGCGGTCAAGGACACGGTGGCGCAGTGGTGTCGGGTGGTGCGCTCGGACAGCCCCGGGCACCGGGTCGTGGTGGTCAACGCCGCCGCCTACACCGCCGTGGACGCCGCCGAGAGCGACGAGGAGACGGCGTACGCGGTGAACGCGACGGCGCCGGCGCTGCTCGCGCAGGCCTGTGCGAGCAACGGCGCGAAGCTGGTCCACGTCAGCACCGACTACGTCTTCCCGGGAGACCGGGCCGCCGGGCCGCCGTACGACGTCGACGACGAGACCGGACCGCGGTCGGCCTACGGGAGGACCAAGCTGGCCGGCGAGCTGGCCGTGCGGGAGCTGCTGCCGGACGCCTCGTGGATCGTGCGGACGGCCTGGGTCTACGGCGGCACCGGCAGGAATTTCGTCAAGACGATGGCGCGGCTGGAGCGGGAGAAGGAGACGGTCAGCGTCGTCGACGACCAACGCGGGTCGCCGACGTGGAGCCGTGACCTGGCCAAGGGGCTGTGGGCGCTGGCCCGCGAGGACGTCCCCGCCGGCACCTATCACTGCACCAGCCGGGGACAGACGACCTGGCACGGCTTCGCCCGCGCGATCTTCGAGGAGCTGGGTGCGGATCCGGCCCGTGTGCTGCCGATCCCCACGGCCGCCTACCCCGTCCCGGCGCCGCGGCCGGCGTACAGCGCGCTGTCGTCGCGGGCCTGGGACGAGGCCGGGCTGCCGCAGCTGCCGGACTGGCGCGAGGCGCTGTCCGAGGCCTTCCGGCTGTGCGGGAGCTCCCTTCGCCCGTAGGCCCCGCCGGTCACTCCAGTACCACCCGCCGGCTGCCGAGGACGGGAAGGGGAAGCGCTGCGGCGTGTCCTCCCGCCCTGCCGTCGGCTGCGAAGGCTCCTCCTGTGCGCGTGTCCCGCTCCCTGTCCCTGCTCACCCTGCTGGTGCCCGGCCTGCTGGCCGTCCCGGTCCTGACCCCGTCTGCGACCGCAGCGCCGACACCGGTCCCGCCGGTCGTGCAGGAGCTGGCCGTCGCCGGTGTGCACGAGGCGGCGGCGCAGTCCGGTGCGCCGTCCGGCGTGACCGGCGCGCTGGTCGCCGGTGCCCACCGGCGCACCGTCCTGCTGACCGACCTGCTCGACACCGCGCCCTTCGCCCTCGTCGGCGTCACCTGGGAGCGGGACCCGGCGGTCTCGGGTGTGCAGGCCTGGGTGCGGACCCGGACCGACGGCACCTGGTCCGGCTGGCAGGACCTGGGCGGGCTGGCGGACGAGGAGCCCGACGCCGGCACCAAGGACGCCGCCGGCGTCCGCGACGCGACGTCACCGCTGTGGGTCGGAGCGGCCGACGGCGTGCAGGCGCGCGTGGACGTGCTGTCCGGCGCGGATCCGACCGGACTGCGGCTCTCCCTCGTCGACCCCGGCTCCTCGCCGGCGGACGCCCCGGTCGCGACCGGAGCGCTGCGGTCGGAGGCGCAGGCGGCCTCCAAGGCCCCCCTCGTGCGCAGCCGCGCCGCGTGGGGCGCCGACGAGTCGCTGCGCTCGGGCTCGCCCTCGTACGCCTCCGGCACCCGGGCCGTCACGCTCCACCACACGGCCAGCGCGAACGGCTACTCCGAGGCCGACGTGCCCCGCCTGCTGCGTGGCTTCTACGCCTATCACGTGAAGAGCCAGGGCTGGTCCGACATCGGCTACAACTTCCTCGTCGACCGCTTCGGCCGGATCTGGGAGGGCCGCGCCGGCGGGACGTCGCGGTCGGTGATCGGGGCGCACGCCGGCGGCTTCAACACCGGCACCGTCGGCATCTCGATGATCGGCACGTACGAGAGCGTCACGCCGAGTGGCCAGATGCTGGAGTCGGTCGCGCAGCTGTCCGCGTGGCGGCTCTCGCTGGCCGGCGTCGACCCGCGGGGCAGCGTCTCGCTGACCTCCGCCGGCAGCACCCGCTACAGCCGCGGGACGGTCGTGAAGCTGCCGACCGTCTTCGGCCACCGGGACGTCAGCACGACCGCCTGCCCCGGCGCGCGCGGCGTCGCCGCACTGCCCGGCATCCGGGACCGCGCTGCGGCCCTGGCGGCAGGCGCCGCGCCGGCCGAGCCCGCCGGCCCGACCTCCTTCGAGCTGAGCGTCCCTGCGACCGCGGCGCCGGGAGCCACCGTGCCGCTGACGGTGGCCGGCGGCCCGGCGGGCGCAGCCGTGGAGGTGTGGTTCGCCAAGCGGGGCGACGCCGGGTTCACCAAGCGCCGCGACGCGGTGCTGTCGAGCAGCGGCAGCTACAGCACCAGCTACCCCGCCGACGACGACTACACGTTCTTCGCGATCGCCGGCGGCGACGCGACTCCCCGGCGCTCGACCCGGCTGTCGCCCGCGCCGACCTCGGCACCGTCCGGCGAGGCCTCGGTCCTGCGGATCCAGGGGCCGGTGACCGCGCCGGCCGGTTCTGCCGTCCTGGTCACCGCCACCGGCCCGGCCGGTGCCGCCGTGACCGTGTGGTTCCGCCGGCAGGGCGACCCGGCCTTCGTGCAGCGCCGCTCCGGCGTGCTCGACGCCGGCGGCACGTACACCACCACGTACACGGCCGACCTGCCGCACGAGTACTTCGTCAAGAGCAGCACGGTCACCTCCAACGACGCCGAGACGCTCGTCGGGGAGGTTCCCAACGGGCTCGACGTCACGGCGCCGGCGAAGGTCGCGACCGACGACACGGTCGACGTCGTCGTCCAGGGCGAGCCGGGCCAGGAGGTCGAGCTGTGGTTCGCCCGCCGCGGCGAGCCGTCCTACAACCGGCGCCGGCAGTCCCGGCTGGCGGCGGACGGCACCTACCGGACCAGCTACGTGGCCAACGACGAGTACAGCTACTTCGCCGTCGCCGGCGGCCGGACCAGCACCCGGGTCAGCACCCGGATCAGCGATCTACCGCCGCTGGCTGCCGCGCCGGCTCCCCCGCTGAGGGTGTCCGCCCCCGAGGCCGTCGAGGCCGGTGCCCCGGTCGAGGTCACGGTCGCGGGTCCGGCCGGCGCACCCGTCTCGCTGTGGTTCCGCCGCCGTGGCTCCGACGTGTGGAGCCGCTTGCGTGACGGGCGCTTCGACGGCTCCGGCCGGTGGGCGACGTCCTACGCCGGGGTCGAGGACCACGAGTACTGGGCGTCCTCGAACGGGGTGTCCTCCGCCGACGCCGCCACGCTGACGATGCCCACGGTGACCGGACCGGCGACCGCCGCCTTCGGCACGACGGTGCAGCTGGCCGGCCGGGCCCGGCCCGGCGACCGGGTCGTTGTCGAGACCCGCCGGCGCGGGGCGACGGCGTTCACCGGCCGCGCCACCCTGACCGCCGACGGGTCCGGCGCCTTCAGCACGTCCCACGGTGTCGACGACGAGTACGAGTACCGCCCGGTGGCGGCCACCCGCGTCGGCGCGGTGCGGCGGATGACGGTCGCCCCGACGGTGGCGGGTGCGACCGCGGTGCGCCGCGGCACCGCGGTGCCGCTGTCCGGCACGGCCCGCCCCGGCGCACAGGTCGAGGTGCTGTTCCGGCGCGACGGCGCGCCCTCCCTGCTGGTCGGCGGTCGGCGGGCGCGGGACCTGCCCACCTTCCGGGTCGGCCGGGTCGTCACCGCCGGGAGCGACGGGCGCTGGACGGTCAGCTTCGCCCCGGTCACCGCACACAGCTGGTACGCCCGCTCGGACGGCAACGCCACACCGGTGCGGACGACGGCGGTGCGCTGACGGGAACTGTCCGGCAAGACACGCTTGGCACAACCTCCCGGCTTCGCCGGCGTCCATAGGTGACAGTGGAGCAGGACGTCGCGGTGGGGAAGCCGCGGTGGCTGCCTGCCCCCGTTGGTCGTCCAGCTGTCTGGAGTTCCTCCCATGCGCCGCCTGCTCACCTTCGCCCTGCTGATCGTCACGCTGTCGGCAATCCTGGTCGGCGTGCCGACCGTCACTCCGGCGACGGCGACGCCGCGGCCCGTGCCCGCCAGCGTGGAGCGCATCCCGCTGCGGGCGGTCGACGCGACGGCGCTGCGCGCACTCGGGTCCTCGCAGACCTCGCCTGCCTATCTGACCGCTGCCCGGACGACCCGGCCGTTCTCGGTGATGGGTGTCACCTGGCGACCGGACCCGGCCGTCGGCGAGGTCGAGGTGGCGATACGGCACCGCTCCGGCGGTCGCTGGTCGGACTGGACCGACGTCGAGGCCGAGGGTGACGACGTCCCGGACGCCGACTCCGCCGAGGCCCGCAGCCGGGACTACCGCGCCGGGTCGGCCCCGATCTGGACCGGCCCGAGCGACGGCGTGCAGGTGCGCCTCGACGCGCTCTCCGGCGCCACGCCCCGCGACGTCGCCATCGAGCTGGTCGATCCCGGCACCTCACCGGCCGACGCAACGGTCGCGGCGCCGCGCGACACGGCGCACGCCGAGGAGCCGATGCCGGCCATCGTCACCCGCGCGCAGTGGGGCGCCGACGAGTCCATCCGCCGCGGCAGCCCGTCGTACAACGCCACCGTCAAGGTCGGCTTCGTGCACCACACCGCCAGCAGCAACGACTACACAGCGGAGCAGGCCGCTGCCATGGTGCGCGGGATCTACGCCTACCACGTGAAGAGCAACGGCTGGTCCGACATCGGCTACAACTACCTCGTCGACCGCTTCGGCCGGGCGTACGAAGGCCGCGCCGGTGGGCTGGACAGGTTCGTGATGGGGGCGCACACGGGCGGCTTCAACCGGGACACCGTGGGGGTGTCGCTGCTCGGGAACTTCTCGACCGTCCCGCCGTCCGCGGCGACGCTGGGAAGGCTGACCGACGTGCTGGCGTGGAAGCTCGGGACGGCCTACCGCGACCCGCTGGCCGAGGCGGTGCTGACCTCGGCGGGCGGTGGGACGTCGAAGTACAGCGCCGGGACCAAGGCCACCTTCGACGTCGTCAGCGGGCACCGCGACGCCGGCAACACCGCCTGCCCCGGCGCGACGACCTACGCCCGGATGGACCAGATCCGCGCACAGGTGGCCGAGAAGCTGGGCGCGGGCTTCGTCGAGCCGGAGTTCACGGGCGGGACCGCCCACCTGCGCGGCTCGCGGGGTCCGGTGGCGCTCAGCGCCCGCACCCTGGGCGCGCTGGACTGGACCTCGACCGTCAGCGACAGCGAGGGTGAGGTGCTGCAGACCACCAGCGGCGCGACCACCGGCTCGGAGCTGGTGTCGACGACGTGGGACCTGACCGACGAGAACGGCAGGGCGGTGCGGCCGGGGACCTACGTGCTGCGGATCTCCGGCAGCCGGGACGGCGACCGGGCACTGCCGTACGCCGTCGAGGTGGTCGTCAAGGGGATCGTGTGCCGCGGGAGTCCGCTGGAGCGGGCGAAGTGCAAGGCGGTCAAGCGGCGGTGAGCCGCACCGCTCAGCCCCGGTACAACCGCCCGGCGTAGGACGGGCCGTAGTACTCGGTCAACGCCTCGAGGGTCTCGTCAGGCCGCTCCAGAGCCTGCGCGATCTGCGCCCGCGACGGCAGCTCGTCCTCGTCCGGCCAGTCGTCCGGTGACCACAGCCCGGCCCGGAGGAAGGCCTTGGAGCAGTGGAAGAAGATCTCCTCGGTCTCGACGACGAGGGCCAGCCGTGGCCGGTGGCCCTGCACCACCATGTCGTCGAAGAAGGGGGCCTCGCGGACCAGCCGGCCCCGGCCGTTGACGCGCAGGGTGTCCCCCCGGCCGGGGACGACGAACAGCAGCCCGACATGAGGGTTGGTGAGCAGGTTCCGGAAGCCGTCAGCGCGCCGGTTCCCGGGGCGCTCGGCGAGGGCGATCGTCGTCTCGCTCAGGACCACGACCGAGGACCCGGCCGGATCGCCCCGCGGCGACACGTCGCAGCGACCGTCCGCCGAGGCGGTGGCCATCGCCCAGAACGGTGACGTCGCCAGGAACGCCAGGTCCATCGGGTGGAGCCGGTCGCGCACCTTCTCCGCAACCCGCTGCGCGGGCTCGCCGACGATCTCCCGCAACTCGTCCTGCGAGGAGACGAAGGACCACAGCTCACCTGCCACGCGTCGCAGGCTAGTGCCGGCCGAGGGGCTACCGCGGCTTGTGGCAGTCGAAGGTGACGAACTGGTACGCCGGGCGGAAGCCGTGCAGCCGGGCCTGCCCGGCGTCGGCGACGACGGTCATCGTCGACGCGTCCGAGCCCTTCATGAGGTCCTCCACGTCGCAGTCCGGACCCTCGTGCGTCCAGGGGCAGGCGCCGGTCGCCGCGGCGTCCCGCAGCTCCTGGGTCACCAAGGTGTGGCAGTCGAAGCCGTGCGAGCGGATGGTGCCGGCGAGGTCCCAGCCGAAGCGGAAGAACACCAGCGTCCGGTCGCCGTGGTACTCCGGCTCGGTCGGCACCGTCGTGACCGCCTGCGGGATCGGCACCTGCAGCAGGACGTGGCCGCCCGGCTTCAGGACGCGGAACAGCTCGGACAGCGCCTTGCCGGTGTCCGGCACGTGCTCGAGGACGTGCGGCGTGAGCACGACGTCGAGGGAGGCGTCGGGCAGGTCGATGGCCTGCAGGTCCAGGCGGAGCACCGCCCGGTGCATCGACTCGTCGTAGTCGCTGGCGGTGTAGTCGACCCGCTCGCTCATCCGGTGCCGGTACATGCCGCCGAGCCGCGGCGAGGTCTCCAGCACGGCGGCCTGCGGGTCGTAGGACGTGCGCTGGGTCCAGCACCAGTAGAGGAAGCGGTCCCGCGCGATCGAGCCGCAGACGGGGCACAGGGCGGACTCGCTGTGCTCGATCCCCTCGAAGCCGCGCCCGCGCCAGCCACAGATGTTGCAGCTGCTGGTCACCTTGGTGATCTTGCTGACCTCGGCCGCCTCGGGCCAGGTCAGGGTGCGGCAGTCACCCTTCCTCTTGAGCCAGCGGGTCTCGGCGACCTGTCGCTGGGCGAGGTGCACGTGCTCGAGGAGTTGGTCGGCCAAGCGCACGGTGAGAACACCTCGAGAGCAGAGCGATCAGGACAGGGCCAGCGTATAGGCGGCGCGGTGGGCTGCTGCGGACCGCGCCCAGGTGAAGTCCGCGGCGTGTGCCCGCCGGGCCGAGGCATCCCCGGGCTCGTCCAGGACCTGCCGCAGCGCCTCGGCGAAGCCTTCCGCGTCGCCGACCGGCGCATACGACACCAGGTCACCGCCGACCTCGCGCAGCGCCGGCAGGTCGCTCGCCACGACCGGCGTGCCGGCCGCGAGCGCCTCCAGCAGCGGCAGCCCGAAGCCCTCGTCACGGCTGGGCAGCACCAGCGCCGCCGCCCCGGCCACGACGGCCCCGAGGTCGTCCTCATCGAGGTAGCCGGGGGTGATCACCCCGCTGACGTCCACCTGCTCACCCCACCCGGGCGGGCCCACGAGCACCAGCGGGGGGGCGTCCGGCACCAGGGCGTGTGCCGCGAGCAGGGTCCACACGTCCTTGCGTGGCTCGAGCGTCCCGACGAACAGCACGTACGACGACGGCAGCCCGAGGTGGGCGCGCAGCGCGCCGGTCGGCGGCCGGGAGGTGGCCCACCAGGACCCGACGCCGTGGGGAACGGCCACCACCGGGACTGCCGGTGCGTACGCCTCCCCGACCTGCTCGGCCACCGCCTCGCTCGGCGTGACCACGACCCTGGCGCGCCGGATCGACCGCGGCACCAGCGCCCGGTAGCGCGCGCTCGCGGCGCTGACCGTCTCGGTCATCCGCAGGAAGGCCAGGTCGTGCACCGTCACGACACCACGCGCCCGCCGCGCCGGCGGGAGCACGAAGTTCGTGGCGTGGAAGACGTCGAGCCGCCCGGCCAGCCACTCCACCGGCGGCAGGTCGCCACGGGCCCAGGCCTCCTGCAGCCCGCGGGCGGGCAGGGCGCGTGCCCGGATCTGCACGCCGGGCGGGACCTCCAGCGACCCGCGGCCGCGCAGGGTGAAGGCCGTCGCCACCAGCTCGTCCGGCCCACCGGCCAGGGCCGCCAGCAGCTGCTGGGTGTAGCGCCCGACTCCGGTGCGCGCCCCGAGCAGTGGCGTCGCGTCCAGGCCGACCCTCATGACGCGGGGACGCTACCCGGCCACCGGCGGCTAGCCTGACCGCCGTGTCCACGTCGTGGCCGGGCGCCCGGTGAGGGCGGCGGTCTACAACCGCTTCTGGAGCACCGGGGGCGGCGCCGAGACCTACGGCGGGGCGCTCGCGCAGCTGCTCGCGCGACGGGGACCGGTCGAGCTGATCGCGCACGAGGGCCTCGATCTCGTCGCGCTCGGCGAACGGCTGGCGCTGGACCTGTCCGGCTGCACCGTGCGGGTCGTCCCGCACACGTCGCGGGCGGTGTCCGCGGCGAGCCGGAACTGCGACCTGTTCGTCAATGTCAGCCACCGCAGCCGCGAGGCGAGCCAGGCGCCCAGGAGCTTGTACGTCGTGCATTTCCCGACCTCGATGGGCGCCCGGACCGCCCCGGTGGGGTCGCCGCTGCCGCGGGTGGAGTGGGGGCCCGGCTTCCACCAGCCCGAGGGTCGTACGACCTGGACTGACGGTGCGGGCACCCTGCTGGTGACGACGGAACCGGGCCGGCCGGTCGACCTCACCCTGATGCTCGGCTTCGCCCGACCGGCCGGCGCGGACCCGGCCGATGTGCGGGTGCTGGTCGACGGGGGGCAGGCGGCGACGACGCGGCTGGGTGCTGCGCGCACGCCGCTGGAGCGCTGGAGCGGGCGGCCGGTCCGCGTGCGGGTCGCCAGCCCGGCTGCCGGCGTACCGGCCGAGGTGGTGGTGTCCTGCGACGGCTTCGTGCCGGCCGACGTGGTGGGGGGTGACGACGCCCGCACCCTCGGTGTGCCGGTGGTCGGTGTGGCGCTCGGCCGGGGCGCCACCGCACGCCTGACCCGGGGCGGCCTGACCCCGGGGAGCTCGACCGGCTGGCTGGACAGCTACGACGCGCTGGTCGCCAACTCGCAGTTCACCGCCGGCTGGGTGGAACGGCTCTGGCAGCGGCCGGCCGTGGTGCTGCATCCGCCGGTGCCGATGCGGTCTACGGGCGACAAGGACCAGGTGATCCTGGGGGTGGGCCGCTTCTTCCCCCGCGGGCGGGGCCACAGCAAGAAGCAGCTCGAGCTGGTCCAGGTTTTCCGCCGGCTGGTCGACGCCGGGCTGTCCGGCTGGACGCTGCACCTGGTCGGCGGCTGCTCGGGCGGCGGCCGCGACTACCTGCAGGCGGTGCAGGCCGAGGCCGCCGGCTACCCGGTCGAGCTGCACGTCGACGCGTCCGGCGCCGAGCTGGACGCGCTCTATGCCCGCGCCGCGATCTACTGGCACGTCGCCGGCCTCGGCGAGGACCCGGCCCGGGACCCGGACCGGTTCGAGCACTTCGGCATCTCCACGGTCGAGGCGATGTCGGCCGGGGCGGTGCCGGTCGTGCTCGGTGCCGGCGGCCTGCTCGAGATCGTCCGCGACGGGATCGACGGGCTGCACATCGCCGATCTCGAGCAGCTCGCCGCGCGGACCCGTGAGCTGGTCGAGGAGCCGCCGTGGCGCCGGGAGCTGGCCTCGGCCGCGGCGCAGCGGGCGAGGGACTTCTCACTGGACGCCTTCGACGCCCGGCTCGAGGAGTTGCTGGAGGGGCTCTGAGACCTGGTGCACGTCTGCCGCAGCCGTCCCGGATCGCGTCGATGCCACCTTCCCGCGATCCCTACCCGTATGGTGGGGCTTACGTGGCCGACGTCCGTCGCCGGACACGCGGTCCTCGTCGGCTGTCGTCTTCGGCCGGACGAGCCGGGTGCTCTCCTCGTGGGGCGCTTCTGGACGGGCCGTGGCCAGACGGCTCCGGTGACTGCCGGCGGACCGGTGTCCGCCATCCGGCGGCACCGGCGGCGAACCCGGCGGTCACGCCGGGGATCGGCCGGTTCCGTGCGGGCCGTCCGGGGCTGGGGCTCGGAGGCGACGCACTGTCGCAGCTGGATGCAGGTACGTGGTTCGGCGGCCCTCGGGTCAGGATGTCAGAGGAGAGGTACGTGGCCACACGAGCCCGACGTGGGTCCGGCGGCGCGGGCTCCGGCGGCGCGGGCTCCGCTGGCGCGGGCTCCGCTGGCCGGCAGACGCGGCAGTCCCGTGGGCGCCAGGAGGGTGTCCTGCCGGTGTTGGCGACGGCCGTGCGTGACGTCGAGCTGGCCGTCCAACGCGGCAAGATCCGGCCGTCGACCCGCACCACGTTCCAGGCTGTCGCCCTCCTGGTCCGCGAGGAGCGCGGCCGCGTCCAGTCGGGCGGCCTGCCCGAGGCGCGGCGAGCGGACCAGCTGAAGCGGATCGACCGCATCGCCACCAGCCTCGCCCGTACCGCGGCGCGTGACAGTTCGCTGCTCGCGCTGCTCACCGACGACGCCGAGTTGCTGCCCGGGACCAGCTCCCTGCTGCGCGAGATGCGGCTCGCCGCGGGCATCGAGCCACCCGCCGAGACGGCCCCGACCGAGTCGACCTCGACCTCGACCTCGCCCTCGCCGCAGCGGGCCGAGCGCCAGGTGGTCCCCCAGTCGGTCATCTCGAGGCAGCTGGCCAACCCCTTCCTCGCCCCGGACTTCTCCGCCGTGTCGCCGTCCGCTGCCCGCCCACGCCTGCTGGCCACCTGGGAGCTGCTCGGTCCGCTGCTCCGCTCGTTCGAGCAGGCCTCCGGCGGGGCCTCGTCCTGCATGGACCTCCCCGAGCCGTCCTCCCTGCAGGCGCCGGGCGGCCGCGAGTTGATGCCACACCAGGCGCAGGTGATCGCCGCTGCCGGCCAGAGACATCGGACTTTCCTGCTGGCCGACGAACCGGGTCTGGGCAAGACCGCCCAGGCGCTGCTGGCCGCCGAGGCCGCGGGCGCCTACCCGCTGCTGGTCGTCGTCCCGAATGTCGTCAAGACCAACTGGGCGCGCGAGGCCGGCCTCTGGATACCCGGCCGCTCCGCCACCGTCGTCCACGGTGACGGGCACACCGTCGATGCCTTCTCCGACGTCGTGGTCGTCAACTACGAGGTGCTGGACCGGCACGTCGGCTGGCTCGGCTCCTTCGGCTTTCGCGGGATGGTCGTCGACGAGGCGCATTTCATCAAGAACAAGCGCTCCCAGCGCTCCCGCCACGTGCTGGAGCTGTCCGAGCGGATCCGGGCCCGGACGGTGCGACCCCTGTTGATGGCGCTGACCGGCACGCCGCTGATCAACGACATCGAGGACTTCCTGGCCATCTGGCAGTTCCTGGGCTGGATCGGTGACAGCGAGCCCGGCGCCGACCTGATGGCGGCGCTCGAACAGAACGGCCTCACGCCGGCCGACCCGGACTTCTACCCGGTTGCGAGGACGGCCGTCATCGACCAGGGAATCGTGCGACGGCGCAAGGTGGACGTCGCGGCCGACATCCCGGCCCGGCGGATCGCCGACCTGCCCGTCGAACTCGAAGGTGCCCTGGGACGGTCGATCCGGGATGCCGAACGCGTCCTGGCCCGGCGCCTGGTCAAGCGTTACCAGAGTGCGCTGGAGGCGCGCACGTCGGGCGTAGTGGTCGACGGGATCGACCACGACCTCGTACGACGGGTCGCCGCCTGGGAGCGACAGGACACCGACGAGAAGAACAGCGACGAGAACGTGTTCACCATGATGCGGCGGATCGGTCAGGCGAAGGCGGTCCTGGCTGCCGACTACACCGCCCAGCTGGCTCGTAACGTGGGGAAGGTCGTCTTCTTCGCCAAGCACGTGGAGGTGATGGACGCGGCCGAGGAGTCCTTCGCGCAGCAGGGCATCGGCTACTCCTCCATTCGCGGTGACCAGACGCCGCGGGCCCGCCAGAAGGCCATCGACTCCTTCACCAACGACCCCGAAGTCGCGGTCGTCGTCTGCTCGCTGATGGCGGCCGGCGTCGGGCTCAACCTGCAGGTCTCCTCGAACGTCGTGCTCGCCGAGCTGTCCTGGACCGACGCTGAGCAGACGCAGGCCATCGACCGCGTGCACCGGATCGGTCAGGACCAGCCCGTCACCGCCTGGCGGATCATCGCCGCGCAGACCATCGACGCGCGCATCGCCGAACTCATCGACGACAAGGCGGGCCTCGCGGCGCGGGCGCTGGACGGCTCGGACGCCGAGGTGTCCTCGTCGGTCGACGTGCAGCTGGAGGCTCTCGTCGCGCTCCTGACCGATGCGTTGACGGCTGCCGAGCAGTTCACGTAGGCGTCGGCAGCACGCCTGTGGGCGGCGCCGGCTGCCCCCTCGGTCGTCGGCGAGGCTGACCGCTGGATCAGCGGGCTTCCCGACGTGGATCATCTGCGGGCTGGATCGGCAGCAGACACGCCGGCCAGTCTGCTGCCGATCCAGTCCGCAGAAGATCATCGGCGAGGTGCCGGGGCGTGGCGGCAGGGCTTTGGGGGAAACGGCACATCCGGGTACTCGACGTCCTACCGTCGTGGGCGTGCGCCACGCCTTTCCGCTCGCGACCATCAACGCGGCCGTCCTCGCCTGTGGCGTGTTGGTGGCCGCCAGCATCGGACCGGGAACTCCGGAGGCGCTCGCGCCGACCGATCCGGCCAAGGCACACCCGGCCGTGAGCGCGGAGCCCGCCGACGCAGTGGCGTCGGCCATCCCTTCAGCGGCTCCGGCAGCCGATCCGTCGCCGGCCCCGCCGCACGCGGTGCGGACACCGGTCCCGGCCCGGCGCGCTGCTCCGGTGACCCGCACGGTGTCGAGGACCGGCTGGGGTCCGTACGCGAGGGTCGGGCCGGTCACGCTGCACTTCCCCGGCAGCGTCGTCGAGGTCGTCGGCCTGCACCAGTCGGGGCACGACGGGGCGCAGCCGCAGCAGCCGGTGGAGGGAGGCACCCGGATCGGGCTGATGGACTCCCGCAAGCGGGACACGAACGCAGCGGGTGCGGCGGACATCGTCGTCGACCCGAGCCACGAGCTGCGCTCTCCCGTGACAGGCACGGTGCTGCGGGCCGGCACCTACACGCTCTACTGCGACTACGTGGACCAGTACCTGGTCGTCGAGCCCGCCGCGCGACCGGGCTGGGAGGTCAAGCTCCTGCACTTCCAGGGGCTTGCCGTCGGTAAAGGCGACCGTGTCCAGGCCGGCGTGACGGTGGTCGGCTCCGGTGCGCGGACGCTGCCCTTCACCTCCCAGGTCGACGAGCACACCGTCGCCCCGCACTGGCCGCACGTGCACGTCGAGGTCGTGGACCCGAGCGTTCCGGACCGTCCGTCCGGTGGCGGCTGCGACTGAGCGGGCCCGCGACCCCTTCGCCAGCCTGGGCGCTCAGCGACGCGTGAGCGCCCGCAGCAGCGTCGCCGTGGCGGCTCGGTCGCGCCGGTCGCGCAGCACCGGGTCACCGACGGCCGTAGCCCGGAGCCGGCGCAGCGCAGCGCCGAGTCGGCTGTGCAGCACCGGCGGGGCCAGCGCCGCCGGGACCTCGCCCGCCAGCACCTGCAGCTCGTACGTCCGCCAACGCACCACCTTGTCGACGGCCGCGGCGTAGGACGTGTCGTCCGGGTCGATGCCGGCGAAGACCGCGCCCGGTGCGTAATGCTCCAGGAAGCAGTTCTCGAACGTCAGCGCCGCCGGGTCGAGCACGGCCTGCCAGGTGGCGGTGTCGTCCGGCCAGCCCAGGGTGAGATAGGGCTCGGGCTCCTCGAAGCGTTCCGGATGCAGAGCCGGAGCGGCATTGCCGTACGTCGCCCACTCGTCGAGCGGGGCACGTGCGGCCGCTGGGGCGAACAGTGCGACCACCTCGGCGAGCAGCGCCTTGTCGATGACCTGCGGCATGTGCGAGGCGTAGGCCCGGCGCGGCATCCCGTGCAGCGCCAGCACCGCACGGGAGGCGAGCTGGCAGGCGTCGTGCGAGGTGGCCCGCCGGTCCCAGTCGTCGAGGTGGCCGAAGGTGTAGCGCCGGTGCCGGCCGTCCTGGATGTAGGTCGTCTCCGGCACGTGCACCAGCGGGCGGTTGTCGTCGTCGGCTGACAGGAAGACCTCGTCGACCGCAGCACAGCCGGCCAGCGCCGCGCGCAGCGCGTAGTTGCGCCGCGCGTGGTCGGTCGGTCCGGTGCCGCCGAGCAGATCCTCGTCGGTCACCACCTCGACCGGGAGGTGCTCGGAGTGCAGGCGCTGGACGGCCTCGGACAGCCGGGCGGGCGTCACGACCAGGGCCCGCTCGACCCAGGGCAGGTGGGCGGCGACGTGGTGCAGCGTCCCGCCGAGCATCGCGGGGCGCGCGCTGAGGACAACGAGCTGCATCAGGACACTCCGGTCAGCAGGACGTTCCGGGCCATCAGGACACTCCAGCAGGGTCACGCCAGCGGCCGAGCACCGGCAGGTCGTCGTCGGGCACAGCATGGGCCCGGACAGCCTTCCGGTCCCGAAGCACCTGGGGCAGCAGCCGGGCGGCGCCGGCCAGGCCGCGCAGGCGCCGCGCCGTGAGCACCGGCTCGGGCCGGCGCCGGTCGCGCAGCCGCGCCAGCACGTCACCGCGCAGCTGCACGCCGACCAGCCGGACCGCGTCGCCCCAGCTGGCCAGCAGCTCGGCGCCCGGAGCGCACTTGGACACGGTGAGCAGCCGGTTGCGATGGTGCTGCACGTCGTAGCGCGCGCTGCCGTGACCGATGGTGGTCGAGTGGGCGTGCCGGACCCGGGCCTGCGGCACGTAGCGGTAGCGCCAGCCGCGCAACAGCCCGCGCCAGGCCAGGTCGGTGTCCTCGTAGTAGAGGAACCAGCGCGGGTCGAGCAGCCCGACCCGGCGCAGGTAGTCGCCGCGCAGCAGCACCCCGGCACCGCACCAGGCCGGCACGTCGACGGCCGCGTCGAACTCCGGTCCCCGCGGTCGGTGGTAGCCGCGGTTGATGCCGGTGCCGTGCGGGCCGATCACCGAGCCGGCGTTCTGCACGACCTCGAAAGCTGCCCCGCCGACGGCGGTCTCGATGTGGATCGGGGAGCGCCCCACGGCCTGCTCGACGGTGCGGTCGCCGGAGACGAGCCGGACCCGGCCCGGCCGGTGCGCCTGCAGGCGAAGGGCCACCCGCTCGCCCGTCGTCCGCAACACGCTGCCGTCACCAACCGACCACGCCACCCCGCCGCGCCAGCGCCGGCGTACCTTCGGGCCGGTGAGGTGCCACCGCCCGCCGGCCTCGACGGCGAGCAGGTCCAGCGACGCGCGGGGGAGACCGTCGAGCTCGACCCGGACCTCGCGGTAGCTGCCGTCCAGCAGGATCAGCGGGCAGGCTGCGCCGAGTCCCGGGTCCTCGTCGAGGGCGGCGGCCAGCGTGGCCAGGCAGCCCGGCTCGAGAACGGCGTCGGGATTGAGGACGAGGACGGCGTCCACACCGGTGAGGTCCTCGACCACCTGGTTGATCGCCGGGTAGCCGAGGTTGCCCGGCGAGCGGAACAGCGTGACGTCAGGCAGCTCCCGCTCGATCCGCGCCGCACTGCCGTCGCTCGACCCGTTGTCCACGACGACGACCTGGAGCTGCTCCCACTCGCTGGCGAGCAGCGACCGCAGGCAGGCGAGGATCTCCTCGCCGCCGTTGTAGTTCACGACCACGGCCCGGACCCGACGTACCGGCGTCATCCGAGCAGCGTGTGCTTGGCGGCGATGGCATGCCAACGCTCGGCGAACGCCTGCTCGCTGAACTCCTGTGCCCGCTCGGTGGCCGACGCGGCCAGTCGGGCCCGCAGCTCCTCGTCGCCGGCGACCTGCGCTGTCCGGTCGAGGAGCTGGCCAGGGGTCGACCAGCGGTAGCCGTCCACGCCCTCCCGCACGATCTCCTTCTGACCGGCCATGTCGATCACGACAGGTACGCAACCCCCGGCCATGGCCTCGACCGTCGTCATCCCGAAGTGTTCACTGGCCCAAGGTGTCTGGTTCTCGTCACTGCCGAAGCCGGTCGCCGACCAGAACACCGACGACGTCGAGAGCAGCTGCTCGACCGTGGAGCGTGGAGCGTTCGTGATGACCTCGACAGGCGCCCCGGAGCCGGCCGCCCGCACCGCATCGACGTAGCCGCGCTGCGAGTCCTCCATCCCGCCGACGACGTACATCCGCCAGCCCGGCAGCCGGCCGGCGCGGTGGGCGGCGGCGAAGAAGGAGACCATCTCCTGCTGCCGCTTGGCATGGCCGAGGCCCGGAGCGAAGAACCGGCCGACGGTCACCACCGCCTTCTCGCGCACCGGCTGCGGGTGCAGCCGCTGCACCTGGATCGGCGGGAACAGCACGTCTGCGTCGGTGTGCCACAGCTGGGAGATCCAGCCCCGGGTGAACTCGCTGTTGGCCATCACGGTGTCATAGGAGGACAGGAACGACAGGTCCTTCGGCGCGCGCAACAGCCACGGATGGGCGTGGGCGATCCGCTGCCGCGGGCCGTAGGCGGCGCCCTCGAGCCGCAGGTCGGACACTGCCACACCGAGCTGGCGGCTGTCGGTGCCGCCCGGCTCGAAAGTGTCTGCGCGCAGGTGAACCTCGCAGCCCTTGACCGAGGGCGGGATGGCAAAGCGGTGCAGCGTGAAGCGCCGGCCGACGGTGGTCGAGAACAGCAGGGTGCCGTGCTCGTCCTCGACGCGCAGCGGCACGGGACGGGGCAGCGCCGGGCCGCCGAGCTCCAGGCGCAGGGTGCGCTCGGCCGTACTGGGAGGGAAGGCCAACACCGCGTCGGCCGACGTCCACCGCCAGCGCCGCCGACGTCCACCCTCGGGCGGGTACCAGCCCTCGCCGTAGTCGAAGCCGCCGGTGTGCGCCGAGACCAGGTGTCCGGCGGCGGCGGCCAGCCGGCGCTTCCACGGCGGCAGGTCGACGTCGAACGGCGTCGGGAAGTAGCAGAGATAGGCGTTGCGCGCGGCCCGGGGGGCCAGCCGGCTCATGTACGAGCCGTTGACCCACAGGTCGTAGTCCTCCGACAGGGCGGCCAGTGCCAGGTCGCCGCGGTCGGGCACGATGCGCAGCCGTACGCGGGACAGGTCCAGGCCCAGGTGGTCGCCCAGCTCGTCGCGATCGACCTCGGTGTGACCGATCAGGTCGACCTCGACGCCGTCGTGCGACAGCACCGAGGCGATCATCCCGCAGTGCCGCTCCCCGCCGCCCTGGCTGTGCCAGAAGCGGTTGTAGACAGCGGCTCTCACCGGCTCGTCACGAGCTCGCGGTCGAGGCGTTCACGCGGGACGACGGCGCTCCGGCCGATCTGGCGCCGCTTGCGCAGCGCCCCCGGGGTCAGGCGCAGCAGCGAGCCGGTGGCCTTCACCCGCGCCTGCAGGGGCCGCGCCGCCGGGCGCCGGCCGCGCCGCAGTGCCCCGATCACCGGTCGGGCCATCTGCAGTGTCTCCCTGAGAAAGGCGGTGTACTCGCCCCGCGCCCGCGCCCGCGTCGCGTCCTTGACCAGCATCAGCAGCCGGTTGCGGGTGGTGTGGAAGACGAAGGTCGGCGACCACTCGACGCTGCTGGCGGAGTGGACGTGTCGCACGACCGCTTTCGGCTCGTAGCGCAGGGTCCAGCCTGCCAGCCTGAGCCGCCAGGACAGGTCGGTGTCCTCGTAGTAGAGGAAGAAGTCGTCGTCGAACCAGCCGACGCTGCGGCCCGCCTCGGTGCGGAAGGCGACGGCGCACCCGCAGATCGCGAAGACCTCCTGCGCCGTGTCGTACTGCCCCGCGTCGACCTCCTGGTAGCCGCGGTCGGCGCCGTAGCCGGCGGTGAACACCAGCGAGCCCACGTTGTTGACGACGTCGACCGCGGGGGCGCCCACCGGCACGGTGAACGCCTGCTCACCGGGATGCTCCTCGACCGGGAGCAGCACCGAGCCGCCGTCCCAGGACAGCCGCGCCGACTTCTCCCGCTCCCCGGACCAGACGACCGTGACCTCCCAGGGGCCGGTGTCGTGCGGCAGCGGCAGGAGCAGCTCGCCGCTCGGCCGGGTCCACCAGAAGCGACCCTCGCCGACCCCCTCGGACCCCCAGGTGAGCCGCTCCCACAGCAGCCGGCCGGTGACGTCCTCGCCGTCGACCGACACCGAGGCGATGCGCAGCCCCAGCTCGCGCGGGTCGGCGCCGCCCGGCACGAAGCCGGGAACGTCCAGCCGCAGCGGCAGGAAGCGCGGCGCGAAGACCACCTTGCTGGTGACGGCCGCGAGCCGCTCGGAGCCCGGCTCGTCGAACGGCGCCAGCAGCCGCTCGAGCCAGTCGGGTTCCGGGGTGGCGTCGTTGTTGAGCAGCACGGCGTACGGCGTCGTCACCTGCCGCAGAGCGGTGTTGTTGCCGCCGGCGAAGCCGCGGTTCTCGGAATTGTGCAGCACGCGTACGTGGGGGTACTCCCGCTCGAGCAGCGCGACGGAGCCGTCGGTGCTGGCGTTGTCCACCACCCAGGTGAGGAACGGCAGGTTGCTCTGCTGGCGCAGCAGCGCGTCCAGGCACGGGCGCAGCCAGCGTTCGCCGTTCCAGTTCACGACGATCACGGTCGCCACCGGCGGGTCAGACGGCACGGGCCACCACGTAGACCTCGTTGGACGGGTAGAGCGCGTCCAGCAGGTGGGCGTACGAACGGCGGACGCCGGCCAGCTCCTCCTGGGTGGAACGCAGCCGCTCCTCGAGCACCGACAGGAAGTGCCCGAACAGGTGCCAGGGCGAGTCGGGGTCGGCCTTGCCCTTGCTCTTCGGGTCGGTGATGCGCTGGATCGCGGTCGCGATGTCGGGGCGCAGGTCGGCATCGACCCGGGTCGGCGGGGCCAGCGCGTGCGGTGGCGGTCCGGCGTGGTTCTGCGGGTTCCCGCCGGTCTCCACGACGTCGAGCCCGGCCTTGGCACAGTAGAAGGCGAGCAGTCGCGGCTCGTAGAAGCGGATGTGGGTGGGATCGCGCCAGAAGTCGTGCCCGATCACCGACAGGCAGGCGGCGTTGGGTGTCGCGGCGACGAAATGACCACCGGGCGCCAGCACGCGCGCCGACTCGGCCACCACCGCCTCGAGGTCGTCGGGCTCGAGGTGCTCGGCGAAGTGGGCCGAGAACACACCCTGCACGGAGTCGGCAGGGCGGCTGCGCAGGCCCGTGAGGGCGTCGGCGAGCTGCACCGTGTGGCCGGCCTCGCGGGCGAGCTCGACCATCCCGTCGTCGAGGTCGATGCCCTCCCCGGCGACCCCGGCCTCCCGCAACAGCTCCAGGAACTCGCCCCGGCCGCAGGCCAGCTCGAGGACCGGCCCGGCGGAGAACCACTGGAGGTAGTGGCGCAGCCCCGCCTTGCTGTGCTCCGGGTCGTAGCCCATGTAGGTGTAGTAGTCGCTCTCCAGCCGGCTCATGCGGGGCTCCCGTGCAGCGCCGTGACGGTGGCCAGGGCCGGGACGTCGAGCAGGCCGGGCAGCCGGCCGGTCTCCACCCAGATGGCCTCGTCGAAGCGGCGGGCGGTGATCGGCAGCCCGCTGACCGCGTGGTCGACCTGCACACCGACGATGAACGCGCCGTTCAACGCAGGCACCGCCGCGACGTGGAAGTCGACGGAGTAGCGGCCCGGCGAGGCCGGCAGCCCTTCGCCCTTGGCTGTGCGCAGCGAGAAGACCGGGATGTCACCCGCGCCCATCACGACCACACCGACCTCGCCGGGATACACCTCGTCGCTCTGCAGCACCTCGCAGACCACGCGCAGGTGGAATGGCTTGCCTGCCTGGAAGCGGCCGCACGGCGGTCCGCCGGCGGTCGTGGAGGCCGTGGCGGAGTGGACCACCACTCCGCCGATCTCGACCGGAGCGGCCGGCTCACCCGGTGGCCGGTCGGTGCCCATGATCTTGCGCAGCGTGCCGACGGCGAACGCCGGGTCGCCGTCGTACTGCACCCGGCCGTGGTCCACGACGATGCCGCGGGTGCAGAGCTGCGTCACCAGGTCCAGCGAGTGGGTGACAAACAGGATCGTCTTGCCGGCCTGCTGGAACTGCTCGATCTTGGCCAGGCACTTGCGGGCGAACGCCTCGTCGCCCACCGCGAGCACCTCGTCGACGAGCAGCACGTCCGGGTCGACGTGGACGGCGATCGAGAAGGCGAGCTTGACGTACTCACCGGAGCTGTAGTGCTTGACCGGGTCGTCGATGCGCGGCCCCTGCTCGGAGAAGTCGATGATCGAGTCGAGCAAACCCTCGACCTCACGGCGCGACAGGCCGAGCAGAGCGGCGTTGAGGTAGACGTTCTCGCGACCGGTGAGCTCGCCGTTGAAGCCGGCGCCGAGCTCCAGCAGCGACGCGATGCGCCCCTGGACCTGCACCTCGCCGGTGGTGGGCCGCAGGATGCCGGCCAGGATCTTCAGCAGCGTCGACTTGCCTGCGCCGTTCGGGCCGATCAGCCCGACCGTCTCCCCGGCGCCGACCTGCACGTCGACCTCGCGAAGCGCCCAGAACTCCTCGGTGCTGCCGCCCCGGCCGCGCACGAACCGCTCCTTGAGCTGGGTCGCCTTGCTCGAGTGGGTGAGGAAGCGCTTGCTGACGTCGCGCGCCACGATGATGGCTTCGTTCACAGGTCTTCCGCGAAGTCGGCCTGCAGGCGCTTGAACGTGCGACGGGCGAGCAGCAGCAGCAGCGCGGAGATGACGAAGCCCATTGCCAGGTTGCGCAGGTAGACGGCGTAGCCGCCGTCGACGAGCAGCTCCCGGCTCACGCCTTCCCTGTCGAGGTAGGTCGGCGTCTGGTAGATCGCCCGCTGGAAGGTCGACACGACGGTGGCCATCGGGTTCAGGAAGTACAGCCAGAACAGGTCTGCCGCACCGAATCTCTCCAGCGCCGTCTTGACCAGGCCGGCCGGGTAGAGGATCGGGTTGAGCCAGAACCACACCAGCATGGCGATCTCGACGAAGTGGCTGGTGTCGCGGTAGCGCACGTTGAGCGCCGCGGCGAGGATCCCGAGCGACGTCGCGAAGACGACCAGCAGCGCAGCGGCCGGGATGAGCAGCAGCACCGGGGGGTGCAGGAAGTTGACACCGCTGATGAGCGCGATGACCAGCAGCACAGGGAACTGCAGCACGAACTGCACGAGAGCGAAGCCGACGCCGGACAGCGGCAGCACCAGCAGCGGGAAGCGCACCTTCTTCACCAGGCCGGAGTTGCTGACGACGCTGCCGGAGGCTGCGCCGACTCCCTGACTGAACGCGGTGAAGGCGAGCAGGCCGCACATCACGTACACGTGGTAGTCGGGGACCCCGTTGTTCAGGACGACCGCGAAGATGACGTAGTAGATGCCGAGCAGCAGCAGCGGGTTGGCCAGGCTCCAGACGAAGCCGAGCGTGGACCCCTGGTACTTCACCTTGAGGTCCTTGCGGATGAGCTGGCTCAGCAGCTCCCACCGGAGCCGCCCCTGAGCCGCAGCTCGATCCCTGGCGAGGGCGGCGCGGGCCTCGTCCGAGGCGCTGCTGACGGGCACGGGCACACGCAGCAGACTAGTGCCCCCCTCCTCGGTGGAGGCTGCCGTCCTGTGGAGGTGAGTGTGTCCGACGCCGCGCGTCTGCGGGTCTCCAGCGCCTGCACCGCCCGGATGGCGCGAGGGCTGTCGCCCTGGGCGGTCGCGCTGATCGCGCTCGCTCTGTGGGGGGTGTTCGTCGCCGCCCGCTGGTGGTTGGCTGCCGACGGCGAGATCGCCCGCTTCGTCGTGGCCGGCTCCCTGCTCACGGCTCCGGAGGCCGGACTGCCGGTGCTGCCGGGCCCCGGCTACGACGGGCAGTTCCTCTACCGGCTCGCGGTCGACCCGACCGACCTGCGGCTGCAGGCCCATGGCGTCACCCTCGACTCGTCGCTGCGCCTGCAGCGCATCACCTACCCGGCGCTGGCCTACCTGGTCGCCTTCGGCCAGCCCGGCTGGGTCCCCGCCGCGCTGGTCGTCGTGAACCTGCTTGGGCTGGGACTCGTCGCGCTCACCGCGGCCCTTCTGGCGCGGGACGCCGGGCGCGCGCCCGTCTGGGGACTGCTGGTGGCGGGCTTCTTCGGCTTCGTCGTGACGCTGGGCCGCGACCTCACCGAGATCACGACGGCGGCCACCCTGCTGTCGGGGGTGCTGCTCTGGCAGCGCGGCCGGCTCGCCTGGGCAGCCGTGGCCTTCAGCGCGGCGGCGTTGAGCCGCGAGTCGGGCCTGCTGTTCGTGGGTGCCTTCCTGGCGGCGGAGGTGTTGCTGGCCCTGGGCAGCGGCGCCCGGCAGCCCCGCGCCGTGCTCCGCCTGCTGGCGGTCGGTGCCGCACCGCTGTTGGCCTTCCTGTCCTGGCAGCTGGTCTGCTGGCGGGTGGTCGGGGAGGTACCGCTGCTGGCCAGCCGCGGCCGAAACCTGGTGCTGCCGGGGCAGGACCTCCTCCCCGCGGCGGCGGGCTGGGTCCGCGGCGCCGCAGCCGGCGACCGGGCCGACCTGGTGAACCTCGGCCAGTTCGTCTGCCTGGCCACGGTCGTGCTCATGGCGGCGTGGGCACTGCGGTCCTCCGCGGCACCGCTGGGGGTGAAGGCGGCCTGGTGCGCCACGTTGCTGCTGGTGGCCTCGCTGTCCTCGTCGGTCTGGCGCGGACCCGCCGACTTCCGGACCGCCACCGAGCTCTACCTCGCCAGCGTCCTGGTGCTGCTCGCCGGCGGCCGCTCGCTCCGGCTGCCCGCCCTGCTCCTGCTCGTCACCACGCCGCTCACCGCCCTGCTCCGCGTCGTCGACCTGTGACCCGCCGGCCCGGCGCGGCCCACGTAGGCTCGCCGGATGACCTCGACGGTGGAGGGTGCTGCCACCTCGCGCGCGCTGCACGAAGGTCCCGCCGTCCCCGTCGAGCGGGTGAGGCTCACCTGGCTGGACCTGCTGGCGGGTGGTGCGCTGCTGGTCGTCGCCGTCGTGGCCTGGGCCTCGCTGGTGCTGGCGCACGTGGGGGCGCACTCCGTCCCGGCGGTCGCTGCGGTGTCGCTGGTCGTCCTGGCGGTGGTCGCAGCGGCGGCTGCCCCGCTCGCCCGCCGCAACGACCGGGCCCGTCGACCTGATCCGGCCCGGCGCCTTGACCCGGCCCGGCGCACGCAGCCCGCGCTCCGTCGCGACCTGCCGGGGGTCGCGGTGGCCCTCGGCTGTGCCGTCCTCGCCGCCTGGCTGACCTTCCCCGGCTTCTCCTACGGCGTGGCCGACAAGGATCCCGGCGGTTACGTCTCGCACGCCGTCGCGATCGCGCAGAACGGCGACTACTCCTTCGTCGACCCGCTGCTGGCCGCCGCGGCCGACGACCCGACCTTCCCGGTCCAGCTCACCTCGCCGGGAGCGCGGTTTCCGGGCATCTGGGTGCGGGAGGCCTCGACCGGCACGATCGTTCCGCAGTTCTACCACCTGTGGCCGGCCCTGCTGGCGACCTCGTACGCCGTCGCCGGCCAGGCGGGGCTGCTCGCCACGGTGCCCCTGGCCGGGGTGCTGTCGGTGCTCGCCCTGGTCGCGCTCGTCCGCCGCGTGGGTGATCGGTTGCTCGGCGCGACAGGGGGTCTGGTCGCTGCGGGGGCGGCCGGGGTGCTGCTCGCCACCAACATGCTGCAGGTCTGGCAGTCGCGCTATCCGACCACGGAGGTCTTCGCCCAGGCGCTCTACCTCGGCGCCCTGCTCGGCATCGTGGTCGCGCTGCAGACGGGGTGGCGTCCGGCTGCCGGCTTCGCCGGTCTGCTGGTCGGCGTCGGCTGGCTCAACCGCGCCGACGGCCTGCTGCTCGTGCTGCTCTCGGTCGGGCTCGGCGCCGCGTTGCTCGCGACCCGCCGGTGGGACACGCGGGCGACCTGGTTCGCCGCCGGTCTGGGGGTGGTCGCGCCGCATGCGCTCGTGCAGGCGTACGACCTGGGCCTGAACTACTCCAACGCCAACGACATCCCGCCGCTGTGGCAGGTCGCCGCCGTGACCGTCGCCTGCTTCGGTCTCGCGCTGCTGCTCCGACTGCTGCCCCTGCACCGGGTGGCCGACTCGCTGACCCAGCGCCGGGTGCAGCTGGTCCTCGGCCTGCTCGTGCTGGCCGGCGCCGCGGTGCTGATGGTGCTGGGCTACCTGCGGCCGCGGCTCTTCGGGGAGGACTTCCTCGACTACAACGGCCGGCAGATCCGGTCGTACGACGAGCAGATCCTGGCGCGGCTCACCTGGTTCTTCAGCCTGCCCGGCTTCGCGCTGATGCTGGCCGGCCTCGCCGTCGCCGCGCTGCGCCGATGGAGTGCCGCCGCCTGGACCGTCGTGCTGCCGACGCTTCTGCTGTTCGCCGTCTACGGCTACACGGCCAAGAACTCGACCCGGCTGCTGTGGTGGACCCGGCGCTACGTCCCGACGGTGCTGCCGGGCATCGTGATCCTGATCGCGCTGGCGATCGCCTTCTTCGTCGTCTGGCGCTTCCGCGGAAAGCTGGTCACAGCGGTGCCGGCGGTGCTGGCCCTCGTCGGCCTGACGACCTTCTTCCTGTCGCAGTCGCTGCCGCTGCGAGCCCACGACGAGTGGCGGGGCTCGTTCGAGATCAGCGGGCAGATCGCCGCGCTGTCGGGTGACCGTGACGGCATCTACCTCTGGGAGCTCGACCAGGGCTGCTGCGCCGGGCCCACCCGGCTGTTCGCCACGCCGGTGTGGCTGCAGCACGGCCAGCTGTCCGGCCTGCTCGCGGGCAACGCGGCGATGAAGGCGGACGGGAACGCCCGCCGGACGGTGCTCCAGCGCACGGCCGAACGCTTCCCCGACCGGCCGCTGTTCGTCGTTGCCGACAACGGCGAGCTGCCCGACGGCATCGACCCGGCCTCCGTCGAGCCGGTACTGGATCTCGAGACGACCCTCCCGATGTGGGAGGAGAGCGATCTCGAACGCCCGGACGAGGCCCGGGAGATCCCGGTGCACGTCTCGGTGTGGCACGTCCGCGGGACGTGACCTCCCGCCTGCTCGCACCGCTGACCTACCTGGCCCTCGCGGTGCTCGGCCACCTGCCCGCCTTCCGCTCGTTGAGCACCATGACGCAGTGCGCCTGCGAGGACGCGCCGCAGACCGACTGGTACCTCGGCTGGACCCCGTACGCCGTCTCGCAGGGGATGTCGCCGTGGTTCAGCCGGCACCTGGTGGCCCCTGAGGGGGTCAACCTGATGTGGAACACGCTGCTGCCGCTGCCCGGGCTGCTGGCCGCGCCGGTGACGCTGACCGCCGGCGTCCTCGCCTCCCACACGCTGCTCGCCGTGCTCGCCTTCGCCGGCTCGGCCACCTCGATGTGGTGGGTCGCCGGGCGGTTCGCGCCGTGGCCGTGGGCGCGGTTCGCGGCCGGCCTGCTCTACGGCTTCTCGCCCTATCTCGTCGCGCAGGGCACCGGCCACCTCAACCTGTCCCTGGTCCTGCTGCCGCCGCTGGTGCTGCTGCTGGCGTACGAGATCTACCTGCGGCAGCGGCTGCGCGCCGTCGTGGCCGGCGGACTGCTCGCCCTGGTCGCCTTCGCGCAGCTGATGACCACGCTGGAGGTGCTGGCCTCCACCCTCGTCGTGTCGGTCGCCGGCACGGTCGTGCTCGCGGTGCAGCAGCGCCGGCACCTGACGCGGGGCCGGCTGCGGCACGCCGCGGTGGGTCTGGGCACCGCCGCCGGGCTGCTCACGGCGCTGGCGGCCTGGCCGCTGTGGGTGCAGTTCTTCGGCCCGCGGCGGGTGACCGAGCCGGTGCAGGACGCCTCGCCGTACGCCGCCGACCTGCTCGGCATCGTGGTCCCGACGGTCCACCAGCTGCTCGGCACCGACGCGACCCTCACCTGGGGCGGCAACGACAGCGAGAACGGCAGCTACCTCGGGCTACCGCTGCTGGTCGTGCTCGTCTCGCTGGCCTGGCGCCTCCGGTCGGTCGCCGTGGTCCGCTTCGCGGCCGTCCTCGGCGTCGTCGCATGGGTGCTGTCGCTGGGCGAGCGGTTGCACGTCGCCGGCACCCCGACGTCGGTGCCGATGCCGTACGCCGTGGTCGCGCACCTGCCGGTGCTGCACAACATGGCGGCCGTTCGCTTCAGCCTGTACGTCGTGCTGTGCGCGGCGCTGGTCCTGGCCGTCGGGCTGGACCGGCTGCACGCGAGCGGCCGGCTGCGGCCCGCGGTCACGCTGCCGGTGGTGGCGCTGTGCGTGCTGCCGCTGCTGCCGGACTGGCCGTACTCCTACCAGCGCGCGGACCCGCCGGCCTACTTCACGACGGGCGCGGTCAAGCGGGTCCCGGAGGGCTCGCTGGCGCTGACCTATCCCGTGCCGCGGTTCCCGCAGAGCGCGCCGATGCTCTGGCAGGTGCAGGCGGGCTACCGCTACCGCTCCGTCGGCGGCTATGTCATCACGCCCAGGGAGGACGGCTCCGGCACCTTCACCGGCGGCGTCACCGCCTGGGAGCGGGTCGTCGGGCAGGCGCCCTCGGGTCGGCTGGGCGAGGTCGAGCCGCAGGTCGTGGCGGCGCTGCTGCTCGAGATGGAGCGGCTGGGAGCCGAGTCGGTCCTGGTTGCGGACGTGGCGGGTGCGGAGGCGGTCGCGCGGGTCGTCGAGCAGGTGCTCGGCCGCGCCCCGGACGAGGTCACCGGCGGCGTCAGCGCCTGGTACGACGTGCAGCCCCGCGAGCGCCGCGTCGAGCTCGGCCTGGCGTCCGCGTAGGGAGGACCCCTTCCCTTGCGTCCTGCTCAGCGGAGCCCTGTAGGCGGGGCCCAGCAGGACGCAAGCGCTGGGCACCCTTCCTTGCGTCCTGCTCAGAGGAGCCCTGTGGGCGGGGCCCAGCAGGACGCAAGCGCTAGGTCTGCGCTAGCTCCAGCTGTCGGCGCGGCCGATCACCTTCGCGGGCAGCCCGCCGACGACCGCGCCCGCGGGGACGTCCCTGGTCACGACGGCCCCCGCGGCGACGACCGCGCCGTCGCCGATGGTGACGCCCTTGAGCACGACCGCCCGGGTGCCCACCCAGACCCGGTCGCCGATGGTGATCGGGGCGGCCGACGGCTGCTCGACCCCGTCGACCGTGATCGCGTGGAAGTCGTTGTCGAGCAGCTGCACGTCCCACGAGAACGTGCAGAACTCCCCGATGGTGATGCCCTGCGCGCACAGGATCTTCGTACCGACGCCGTTGACATTCGTGCCGTGGCCGATCGTCAGCCGGCCGCCGTCGACGACCACACGCACCCCGCGCTGCAGCGACACGATCCCCTCGCAGTGCAGGGACGCGCCCGCCCGCACCCGCACGATCGAGGTGTCGTGCCTGCTGGACAGCCCGAAGGAGCCGAGGCCGATCCGGAGCGCGCCACCCTCCCGGACGGCGATGCGCTCCGCGCCGTCCAGCACCGTCTTCGAGCCGATCCAGATGCGCCGCCTGCGGTGCCGCAGGCCGCTGTAGAAGGCCCGCGCGCTGGTCTCCCGAGCGCCGTGCAGCGACGTCATCGCGCGCTTGTAGGTGTGGTAGTCGCTGCCCGCCACGGGCGTCAGCCCACCCGGCGGGTCGCCGGTGCTTTCCGGCCCGGCACCCGGCGCGTGGACCCGGTGACGGGGCGTTCGGCCACGGCGACCGGCGCCGGGCTGCTCGGGTCGAGCTGTCCGAACCGCATCTTCTTGGTGTGCTCGAGCTGGTCCTCGATGAGCGCCCGGTTGGTCCGAAGCAGGTCGCCGAGGATCCCGACGATGACGCTCATGAAGCTCATCACCAGCAGGATCGTGCCGACCAGCAGGGACTGCAGGTGGTTGCCCTCGTCGCCGATCGCCTTGAGGATCCCGTAGCGCACGAACGGGATGAGGCCGAGCACGCCGAGCAGCGCGGCGAAGAAGCTGAAGATGACGTACGGCTTGTACATGACATAGGCGCGCATGATCGCGCCGGCCGACTTCAGGACGTGCTCGTAGGTGTTGTTGAACAGCCGCGACTCGCGCGTCTTCGGATTGGTCGTGACCGCGACGCTCTCGATCGCCAGCTTCTTGTTGCCGGCCTGGATGATCGTCTCCATGCAGTAGCTGAACCGTGTGATCGTGTTCAGCAGCATCAGCGAGTCGCGCGAGTAGGCGCGAAAGCCGCTGGCCGCGTCCGGCAGCTCGGTGCCGGCGGCCTTGTTGACGATCCGGCTGCCGAGCTTCTGCAGCACCTTCTTCGGGCCGGAGAAGTGCTCGACCAGGTCGACCTGCCGGTCGGCGATGACGATGTCGGCCCGGCCGGCAAGGATCGGCTGCACCAGGTCGGTGATGCGCTCCTGCGGGTACTGGTTGTCGCCGTCGGTGTTGACGACGATGTCGGCGCCCAGCTCGAGCGCGCGCTGCACGCCGTCGTGGAAGGAGCGCCCGAGGCCGCGGTTGCGGGCGTGCCGTACGAAGTGCGTGACACCGTGCTCCTGCGCGACCTCGACGGTGCGGTCGGTGGAGCCGTCATCGATGATCAGCACGAGGATATCGTCGATCCCGGGGATCGACGTCGGAATCGTCGACAGGACAGCGGGGAGGGTCTCCTCCTCGTTCAGGCAGGGGACCTGGACCACAAGACGCACAGCTCGACCTCATCACTCGGGAACGGCCGATGCTACCGACGCCGACCCCGCCGCCCGTCAGACCTTGGTGGCCCAGACGATGGTCCAGGGGTAGGGCGAGGCCACCTCGCGGACCGTCGCGCACTGCGAGACGAAACGCTGGAAGCCGGCGCCGGTCCAGTGGTTGAGGTGGCCGGGGGTGTTGCCCAGGTCCTTGACGTAGCGCCCGGTCAACAGGTTGGAGCCGCGGAAGAACGGCTCGTGCGGGACCGACAGCAGCAGGTGCCGGGAGGTCACCCGGGCCAGCTCGCGCAGCCCGGCGTCGGGGTCCTGCAGGTGCTCGAGCACCTCGACGCACACCACCAGGTCGAACTGCTCGTCCCGGAACGGCAGCCGCTCGGCGTCGCCGTGCAGGTAGTGCGGGCCGGGACGCGAGCGCCACTCCTGGCGCAGCCCGGCGTCGGGCAGGTCCAGCCCGACGCAGGTGCCGAAGCGTTCCTTCATCTTCAGGCTGATCACACCCTCACCGGCGCCCACCTCGAGCGGGTTGGTGGCCGCCCGGGCATCGGCGGCGATGTGTCCCACCATCGTGTCGAGCCGGGCGACGAAGCGCTCGGTGAGCCACTTGATCGCCGGGTTCTTGGCCGTGTACTTCTTGGTGTGGTTGCCGATCACCACACCGGGCGTCTCGGGCGCTGCAGTCATGTGGCGAGGCTAGCGCCGCCTAACCTGACCTGGTGAGACCGCCCGCCTGGCTCGGCCGCGCCGTCCGGACCGGCTTCCTGGCCCTGGCACTGCTGCTGCTGGTCCTGGCCCTGCGCGACAACGGGAGCGAGGCACTCGCCGCGGTCCGCGACGTCGGCATCGCCAGCGCCCTGGCCTCCCTCGCCGCCGCCCTCCTGGGGCTGCTCGCCAGCGCCATGGTGTGGCGCGCCCTGCTGGCCGACCTCGGCACGAGCCTGCCGCTGCGGCCGGCGCTGCATGTCTTCTTCCTCGGCCAACTCGGCAAGTACGTCCCGGGCAGTGTGTTCGCGATCGCCGCGCAGATGGAGCTGGGCCGCTCCCAGGGCGCCCCCCGCAGCCGCGTCGGGACGGCGAGCCTGCTGTTCATGGGGGTGCTGGTCGCGGCCGGCCTGCTCACGGCGGCGCTCGCCCTGCCGCTGACCAGCCCCGACGCGCTGCGCGACTTCGCCTGGGTGCTGCTCGTGCTGCCGCTCGCCCTGCTCGTGCTGCACCCGCCGGTGCTCTCCCGGCTGGTCGATCTGCTGCTGCGCGTCCTGCGCCGCGACCCGCTCGAGCGGCCCCTGTCGCGTCGGGGCGTCGGTGCCGCGACCGGCTGGGCGCTGGTCATGTGGGCGGCGTACGGCGTGCACCTGTGGCTGCTGGTCCGGCCCCAGGACACCCAGGGCCGCGCGGACCTGCTGCTGCTCAGCCTCGGCGCCTACGCGCTCGCCTGGACGGCCGGGTTCCTGTTCGTCGTGGCGCCGGCCGGTGCCGGCGTGCGCGAGGTCGCGCTCGTCGCCGGGCTGGCTCCGGTGCTGGACCGGCCCGCGGCGCTGGCGGTCGCCGTCCTGAGCCGGGTGCTGATGACCCTCGGCGACCTGCTCTGGGGAGCGGCCGGGGCCGGGCTCACACCGCGGTCGCGGAAGCAGCCTGGCCCGGGTGGGGCTGTAGTGACTACTGTGATCCCCGTTCAGCAGCTGGGGAAGGCTGCCGACGACTGACAGGGCTGCCGACGACTGACAGGTACGCCGACGACTGACAGGTACGGCACCGACTCCGGAGACGACCCGATGCGCCGCGCTTCCGCCCTTCCCTCCGCCTCCCGGCGGCGGTACGCCTGGACCGCCCTGGCCGGCCTGCTCGCCGGCTCGGTGCTGGTCGTCGGCACGGCGGCGCCCGCTGCCGCCGAGGAGGTCGCCGAGCGGCCGGCCGACGGCGTCTTCGCGATCGAGGGCCACGGGTGGGGGCACGGCCGCGGCATGAGTCAGTGGGGTGCCCAGGGCGCCGCGAGCCAGGGGGTCTCCGCCGAGACGATCGTCAGCACCTACTACCCGGGCACCACGCGCAGCGTGCTCGCGCCCGCGCCGATCCGGGTCCTGCTGCAGGGCGACGAGGGCCGGGACCTGCAGGTCCACCCGGCCGGCGGCCTGACGGTCACCGACGTCTCCACCGGAACCGCGCAGGAGCTGCCCGACGGACCGAGCCGCTGGCGCGTGACCGTCGACAGCGCCGGCCTGCACGTGCAGTCGCTGACCGGATCGACCTGGTCGCCGTACACCCTCGGTGGCGGCACCACGCACCGCGGGCCGATCCGCTTCGGCGGCCCGACCTTCGTACGCGTCGACTTCCCGAACGGCACCAGCCGCGACTACCGCGGCGCCGTGCAGGCGGTGCAGACGGCGACCACCACGCTGGCCAGCGTGGTGGTCCTGCCCCTGGAGGACTACCTGCTGGGGGTGGTCCCTCGTGAGGCGCCCTCCTCCTGGAAGCCGGCTGCACTCCAGGCCCAGTCGATCGCCGCCCGTTCCTACTCGGCCAACAAGCGCGCGCGCGTCGCCGGCGCCGGCCACTGGGACATCTGTGACACCACGCAGTGCCAGGTCTTCGGCGGCAGCCGGCTCCACACGGCCGGCGGCACCACCGAGCTCGAGCCGGCGTCGACGAGCGAGGCCGTACGGGCCACCGCGGGCGTCGTCCGGACGTACGGCGGCACGCCGATCTTCGCGGAGTTCAGCAGCTCGAACGGCGGCTGGTCGACGACCGGCGACTTCCCCTACCTGCGGGCCCAGCGCGACGACTGGGACGGCGCGGTCCCCAACTCGGTGCACGCCTGGAAGGCCTCGCTGCACGCGACCGACCTCGAACGCCGCTTCCCGGCGGTCGGCACGCTGAAGCGGATCCGGGTGACCGCCCGCGACGGCAACGGCGCGTGGGGCGGCCGGGTCACCAAGGTCACGCTCGAGGGCGTCAGCAGCACCGGCGCGGCCACGTCGGTCAGCACCACCGGCGCCGGCGTCTACAACGCGCGGACCTGGCCGGCCAACAGCGACGGCCTCAAGTCCTCCTGGTGGCGCGTGGTGGTGGCCGAGACCGGGAGTTCGGTGACCGCGCAGTCGTCGGCGCCGATCCTGGTGCGGCCGCCCGGCGTCTCCACCGGGACGCTGACCACCGGCCTGCGCAACACCGGGGCGACGGCCTGGCCGGTGGACGGGCTGCACCTGGCCGTGGCCTCGCCGCCGGGCGAGGCCGACCCGCTGGCCGGCGGCTCCACCCGCCCGGGTGGCTACGTCCGCAACGCCACCCGGCCGGGAGCGACGACGGTCGAGCCGGGGGAGACGGCGGACTTCGCCGTCCGCCTCGACGCGGCAGGTGTGGCGGCCGGCACGCACGGTCGGGCCTACCGGCTGCGCATCGGCGACGGCCCGGTCTTCGGGGCGACCGTCGCCTGGAGCATCCCCGTGCAGGACGCGGTGCTGACCGCGGCCTACGCGGCGCTGCCGGTGGCCGCTCCGGGCGCCGGTCCGGCGACGACCGGCGGCCCGTCCCCGGTCTTCCCCGACGGCCGGACCGTCGTCGTGCCGCGGACGGGCTCGACCACGGTCCGCGTGCAGCTCACCGACACCGGCAACGTCGCCTGGCCGGCCGGCGACTCCTCACCGGTGCTGCTCGGCACCTCTCTGCCGCGCAACCGGGCCAGCACGGCAGCCGGCCCGGGCTGGCTCAGCCCGAGCCGGGCGGTCCGGCTCCGTTCCGGCAGCGGCGCGGTGGCTCCGGGGGAGTCCGGCACCTTCGACGTCCCCCTGCACGGCGCCGGCCGCCCGGTGGGCATCACCGCCGAGGGCTTCGAGCCGCTCTGGTCCGGCTTCGGCTGGCTCGAGGGTGCGGCCCGCACCCTCAACGTCGTCCGGGTGGACCCGGCCGTGCCGCGCCTGGCCATGCTGCACGCCGGGCCGCCCGGGAGCCTCACCCTGGACAGCGGCGACACCGGCACGACCACCCTCGTCGTGCGGCTGCGCAACCTGGGCGGCGCGGCCTGGCCGGTCGGCAGCGAGCGGCTGGGCACCGCCGGCGACGCGCCGTACGCCCTCGCCACCTCCGCGTGGGCGTCCCCGAGCCGCCCGCCCGCCCTCTCGCTGAACGCGAACCGTCCGGGCACCAGCGCGGTGCATCCCGGCGAGATCGGCGAGTGGCGGATCCCGCTGTCGGCGAAGGGCAGGGCCGCGGGCAGCTACCGGCTGGCCCTGCAGGCCGTGTCCGGCACCGGCCGGTACGGGCCGCAGCTGGTCACCGACGTGACGGTCACGGGTACGGCCGAGCGCCGCCGGCCGGTCTTCAAGGGGTCGGGGCCGCGGTACGTCGGATGAGGCTCGCCGTCGTCCTCGAGCAGTGCCTGGCGCCGGTGCCCGGCGGGACCGGCCGCTACAGCCGCGAGGTCGCCGCGGCGCTCGCCCGCAGCGCCGGCCCCGACGACGAGCTGACCGGTGTCGTCGCCTGGCACCGCTCCACCACAGCCGCCCGCATCGACGGCGTACGCGGCCCGGTGCGGTTGCCGCTGCCGCGGCGCGGGCTGGTCGCCGCGTGGGAGCACGGGCTCGGCCCGCGGGTGCGGGCGGAGGTCGTGCTCGCCCCCACGCCGCTGTTCCCGCCCGGAGGTGGAGCGCCGTGCGTGGTCGTGGTGCACGACGCGGTGCCGTGGACCCATCCGGAGACGCTCACCCCGCGGGGGGGCGCCTGGCACCGCGCGCAGGTCGAGCGGGCCGGCCGCGAGGCAGCTCTCGTGGTGGTGCCGACGCGGGCCGTCGCCGACGAGCTGCGCCGGCACGTGGGGCTGCGTGAGCTTCTCGTGGTCGGTGAGGGCGTCAGCGCAGACCTCGCGCTGCCCGCGGACGCCGCGGCCCGGGCGCTCCGGCTGGGGCTGCCCGACTCCTACCTGCTCACCGTCGCCACCCTCGAGCCACGCAAGGGGCTGGACCTGCTGCTCGCGGCGCTCGCCGACCCGGCTGCCCCCGCGCTGCCGCTGCTCTGCGTCGGCCAGCCGGGCTGGGGCGGGCTCGACCCGGCAGCGTTGGCCGCGGCTGCCGGGCTGACCCCGGACCGGGTACGGGTGCTCGGCCGGCTGCCGGACGCGGATCTCGCGGTCGTGCTCGACCGGGCGGTCGCGCTGGTCGTGCCGAGCCGCGCGGAGGGCTTCGGGCTGCCGTTGCTCGAGGCGATGGCCGCCGGGACACCGGTGGTGACCAGCGACGCCCCCGCGCTGGTGGAGGTGGGTGGCGGTGCCGCTCGGGTCAGCCGGCTCGAGCCGGCCGCGCTGGCCGTCACGCTCCGGGAGGTGTCCGGGGACGCCGGACTGCGCGCGCGGATGGCGCAGCAGGGACGGGCGCGCGCCCTCGCGTACTCCTGGGACGCCGCAGCCGGGTCGCTGTGGTCGGCGCTGCGCGGCCTCGCGCCGCGCCGATCGGCGTAGGCTCGCCCGCGCCATCCGACCATCCTCACGAGAGGAGCCGACGCGTGACCGCCGGCAGCACAGGACCGAGCGGTCCCCGCGTCCTGATCGACGCCACTGCCGTCCCGGCAGACCGCGGCGGCGTCGGCCGCTACGTCGACGGCCTCATCTCGGCGCTCGCCGCCGGCGGGGCCGACCTGGCGCTGGTCTGCCAGCGCTCGGACGCCGAGCGCTACAGCCGGATGGCGCCCGCCGCGATCGTGGTGCCCGGCCCGGCCGCCATCGCGCACCGACCGGCCCGGCTGGCCTGGGAGCAGACCGGCCTGCCGATGGTCGCCCAACAGGTCTCCGCCCAGGTCGTCCACGCGCCGCACTACACGATGCCGCTGCGCTCGGGCCGGCCGGTCGTCGTCACCGTCCACGACGTGACGTTCTTCACCGAGCCCGCCATGCACAGCACCGTCAAGGGCACCTTCTTCCGGTCGGCCACCCGCACCGCGCTGCGCCGCGCAGCCCGCGTCGTCACCCCGAGCAAGGCCACCCGCGACGAGCTCGTCCGGGTGCTGGACGCGGACGCGACCAGGATCGAGGTGGCCTACCACGGGGTGGACCAGCAGACCTTCCGGGTGCCTACGGACGCCGAGAAGAGCCGTGTGCAGGCACGGCTGGGACTGGCCGGTCACTCCTACATCGCTTTTCTGGGCATGCTCGAGCCGCGCAAGAACGTTCCGGGGCTGATCCGCGGCTGGGTGCGGGCCTGCGAGGGGCGCGAGTTCCCGCCGGCGCTCGTGCTGGCCGGCGGATCGGGCTGGGACGACACGATCGACGGCACCATCGCCGAGGTGCCCTCCCACCTGCGGGTGCTGCGCCCGGGTTACCTGCGCTTCAGCGACCTGCCCGGGTTCCTCGGTGGCGCGCTGCTGGTCGCCTATCCCAGCCACGGCGAGGGTTTCGGTCTGCCGGTGCTCGAGGCGATGGCCTGTGGCGCAGCCGTGCTCACCACCGACCGGCTCTCGCTGCCCGAGGTCGGCGGGGACGCGGTGGCCTACACCGAGCCGGACCCCGCCGCGATCGCCGCCGCCCTGGACGCGCTGCTCCGCGACCCCGAGCGGCGGAAGCGGCTCGGGGTGGCCGGACACGCGAGATCGCTGGAGTTCACCTGGACGGCCAGCGCCGAGGCGCACATGGCGGCATACGTCCGCGCACTCGAGTCGTGAGCCTGCTCCTGCGAGTCGTGAGCCTGTTCCTCCGGTGAGCGGGGCGCCCCTCCGCCTGGTGGTCGTCACCTACTCCCCGGGCGAGTCGCTCGCCCCCTTCCTGCGCTCCCTCGCCACGGCGACCACCGGCCCGTACGACGTGGTGCTCGCCGACAACGGCAGCACCGACGGCGTGCCGCAGGCCGCGGTGGGGCCCGGGGTGCGGCTGCTGCCGACCGGCGGGAATGTCGGCTACGGGCGGGCCGCCAACCTGGGTGCCTCCGGCTTCGACGGGGAGTGGCTGGTCGTCGCGAACCCCGACATCCAGTGGTCCCCCGGCGCGCTGGACGCGCTGCTCGAGGCGGCGGGACGCTGGCCCCGCGCCGGCTGCCTCGGCCCGGCGATCCGCACCCCCGACGGCCGGCTCTACCCCTCCGCCCGGGCCTTCCCCTCCCTCGGTCGCGGCATCGGCCATGCGGTGTTCGGCTGGATGTGGCCGACCAACCCGTGGACCCGCTCCTACCGGGCCGAGGCCGGTTCCCCGGTCGAGGGGCCGACGGGCTGGCTGTCCGGCTCCTGCATGCTGCTGCGCCGCGAGGCCTTCGAAGCCGTGGCCGGCTTCGATCCCTCGTACTTCATGTACTGCGAGGACATGGACCTGTGCCGCCGGCTCGGCGAGGCCGGCTGGGCGAGCGTCTACGTGCCGGAGGCCGTCATCACCCACCAGGGTGGGCACGCGACCTCGCGGGTCGCCGGGCCGATGCTGCGCGAGCACCACCGGGCGCTCTACCGCTACCTGGCACGGCAGTACTCCGGTCCCCGCTGGGCGCCGGTGCGGGTGCTGCTGGGGGCGGGGCTGCTGCTGCGCTACCTGCTGGCGGCGCGGGTGCGGTCGCTGGGCGAGGGTGCGGCGCCGACCCGCTCGGCCGACGTGCTGGAGGAGTCGTGAGGCACGCCCTGATCCTGGCCGGCGGCTCCGGCACCCGGCTCTGGCCGTACTCCACCGCGGCGCTGCCCAAGCAGCTCGTGCCGCTGCTGCAGGGCCGGTCGCTGCTCGACATCGCCGTCCGGCGCGCGACCTCCGTGGTGCCGCCGTCCCGGGTGTGGCTCGGCGCGGGGGAGCAGCTGCGGGCGGCGGTCTCGCAGGTCGAGGGGCTGCAGGCCGACCGGCTGGTCGTCGAGCCGTCCGGCCGCGACACCCTGCCGGCCGTCGCCCTGGGCTGCGCGGTGATCGCAGCGGCGGATCCCTCCGCGGTCGTCGCGGTGCTGACCGCCGATCACCTCATCGAGCCGCTGGACTCCTTCGCGGCCACCCTCGATGCCGCCTTCGCGCTGGCCGAGGCCCGCGCCGACGCGCTCGTGACCTTCGGTGTCGTGCCGGACTCCGCGGCGACCGGCTTCGGTTATCTCGAGCTGGGTGATCCGCTGGCCGACGGCGGCCACGTCGTGTCGTGCTTCAGGGAGAAGCCGACCCTGTCGGTGGCGTCGGACTTCCTGGCCGCCGGCCCGTCCCGGTACCTCTGGAACAGCGGGATGTTCGTCTGGCAGGCGGCCACGCTGCTGCGCGCGGTGGACGCCTTCGTCCCGCAGTCCGCGCCGGTGCTGCGCGAGATGGGTCTGGCCTACGGCACGTCCGCGTGGGACGACCTGGCCCGCGACGCGTGGCCGTCGCTGGCCAAGCTCTCCATCGACTACGGCGTGCTGGAGCCCGCGTCGACCGCGCCGGACTTCACCGTCGCCGCGCTCCCGCTGGCTGCCCGCTGGCTCGACGTCGGGTCCTGGCCGGCCTACGGCCAGGCGGTCGGGGCGGACGAGGACGGCAACATGGTCGGCGCCGCACGGGCGGTGCTGCACGCCTCGCGCGGCAATGTCGTCGCCTCCTCCGAGCCGGACCACCTGGTGACGCTGGTGGGCTGCGAGGGACTGGTCGTGGTGCACACACCGAGTGCGACGCTGGTCATGCCGGCCGCGGACGCCCAGCGGGTCAAGGAGCTGCACGCGCGGGTGGTCGAGGTCGCGCCCGAGCTGGCCTGAGCCCGAAGCAAGATCTTCGGAACATCCACAGGATTCTGGCCCTGTGGATGTTCCGAAGATCTTGGTCTCGTGCGCGGCAGGGCTACAGCGCGATCACCAGCTCCGGTTCGGTGGCGGCCCGCACGTCGTCGACGCTCACACCCGGCGCGGTCTCCCGGAGCACCAGCCCGAGCGGTTCGACATCGATCACGGCGAGATCGGTGAGAATGCGCTGCACGCAGCGCAGCCCGGTCAGCGGCAGCGAGCACTCGCGCACGATCTTGTGGCCGCCGCCCTCGGCGGTGTGCTCCATCATCACCAGGACCCGCTTGGCGCCGTGGACCAGGTCCATCGCGCCGGCCATCCCCGTGACGCTCTTTCCCGGGATCATCCAGTTCGCCAGGTCGCCGCGCTGCGAGACCTGCATCGCTCCGAGCACCGCCACGTCGACATGGCCGCCGCGGATCATCGAGAAGGAGGTGGCGGAGTCGAAGTACGAGGCTCCGGGCAGGACCGTCACCGTCTCCTTGCCGGCGTTGATCAGGTCGGGATCAACGGCCCACTCGGCCGGATACGGCCCGACCCCCAGCACACCGTTCTCGGACTGCAGGACGACGTGGACGCCGACCGGTAGGTGGTTCGGCACCAGGGTCGGCAGGCCGGTCCCGAGGTTGACGTAGCAGCCGTCGGTCAGCTCCTGTGCCACCCGGGCGGCCAGCTCGGCGCGGCTGAGCGCCATCAGGCCACCTTCTCCGTCGACAGCTCGTCGCCGCCGCCGGCCAGCACGACGGGCTCGCGGGTCGCGCGTACCGTCCGCTTCTCGATCCGCTTCTCGACGTCGGCATGGTGGACCACGCGCTGCACGAAGATGCCCGGCGTGTGCACCGCCATCGGGTCGATCTCCCCGGGCTCGAGCAGCTCCTCGACCTCGGCGATCGTGATCCGGCCGGCCGCCGCGCAGAGCGGATTGAAGTTCTGCGCCGCCTTCTCGTAGACCAGGTTGCCGTGCCGGTCGCCGTAGCGCGCGTGCACCAGCGCGAAGTCGGTGCGGATCGCGCGCTCCAGGACGTACGGGACTCCGTCGAACTCACGTACCTCCTTGGGCTCGCTGGCCAGCGCGATGCCGCCCGCACCGTCGTAGCGCAGCGGCAGGCCGCCTTCGGCCACCTGCGTTCCCACGCCGGCCGGGGTGAAGAACGCCGGGATGCCGGCGCCACCGGCGCGCAACCGCTCGGCCAGCGTCCCCTGCGGGACCAGCTCGACCTCGAGCTCACCGGCCAGGAACTGCCGCTCGAACTCCTCGTTCTCCCCTACGTAGGAGCCGGTCGTGCGCCGGATCCGCTTGGCAGCCAGCAACATCCCCAGGCCCCACTGGTCCACGCCACAGTTGTTGCTCACCGTCTCCAACCGGTCCACCCCGGCGGCCAGCAGCGCCTCGATGAGGGCGGTGGGGATGCCGCACAGACCGAAGCCGCCGACGGCGAGGGACGAGCCGCTCGGCACGTCCGCGACGGCCTCGGCGGCGCTGCCGGCGACCTTGTCCACGCCTGTGCTCCCTCGTCCGGCTCCGGGAACGGACCATAGCGGCACCGACCATGGCGGCAGACTCGCGCCCTGACTGCCCCACCTGAGAGGATCCGCGCATGCCGCAGAAGTCTTTCGACGACGTCCCTCTCCGCCGGGCGATGACGGGCTACCTGGAGGCGGCGGAGGCCTTCGACCAGGCGTCGCAGGTGGGTGCTGAAGCCCGCACGCTGCTGGACCTGGCCGAGGCCAAGGCGGTGGCCGGCATGCAGCTGCGCAAGCGGCTGGTGGAGCTGGGCTGGTCCGAGCCGGAGGCTCAGCGCACGACGACGTAGTCGCCGGGGTCGCGGGGTGGCCGCTGCGCCGCCGGTCCGGCGGCGTGCCCGACGGCGACGGCGCCGGCCGGCTCCCAGGCCGGCTCGAGGTCGAGGGTCTCGCGCACCACGTCCGGGCAGAACAGCGTGCTGCCGACCCACGCGCTGCCCAGGCCCTCGGCGGCCAGCTGGACCAGCAGGTTCTCGACGGCGGCTCCCATGGACAGCAGGAACATGCGCTCCTCCGCGCGGGCCCGGCGCTCGTCGGGGTAGTCGTGCGCGCCGGTCCGGACCAGGCACGGCACGACGAGGTACGGCGCCTCCCGCAGCACGTCCCCACGTCGCAGCCGGCGGGTGACGGCGTCGGTGGGGAAGCCGTCCGCGTGCAGGTCGCGCTCCCACTGCGCGGCCATCGCGTCCAGCAGCGCGTCCCGGCGCTGCTCGACCAGCACGAACCGCCACGGCGTCGCGTGGTGCGGCGCGGGTGCGGTGACGGCTGCCGCGACCGCGCGCAGGACGGCTTCGCGCTCCACCGGGTGGTCGGCGAAGTCGCGGACGGTGCGCCGCAGTGCGACCGTCGCCCGCTGCGCCTCCACCGTCCCCAGCCGGAACCAGTCCTCGTGCGCGGGCCTGACCAGTGCCGCCGCACCACGTCCGTCGTCCGGCAGCACCAGGCCGCGGACCACCGCGACCGGCACGCCGTCGGCCTTGCCCTTCACCAGTTCCGCGGCGGCCGCCAGCTCATCGGCGACGGCGATCTCGGTGACCTGCAGCACCTCGCCGTAGGAGTCGGTCGTGCCGCGGGCGTCGTGGACCGGTGCCAACCCGGCGGCCCCGATGGCCTGGTCGACCTGGCCGGTCCGCCAGGCGCGGCCCATCGTGTCGGAGACGACGACGGCCACCGCACGGCCGGTGAGCTCCCGCAGCCGGTCTCTGAGTCTGCGCGCGCTGACGTCGGGATCGACCGGCAGCAGGGCGATCTCGTCCTGACGCACGTTGCTGGCGTCGACGCCGGCGGCCGCGAGCACCAGGCCGTTGCGGTTCTCCGCGATCACGGTGGTGCCGCGCCGGGCCACCTCCCGGACCGTTTCCTGCTGCACCGCGTCCAGCCGGACGGCCTCCCGGTCCGCACCGGCCGGCACCCGGACGAGGCGCCCCTCGGCCTTGCTGAGCAGCTTGCTGGTGACCACGACGACGTCGTCGTCCTGCAGGTCGACGGCTGCAGCCAGCAGCGCCGCCACGTCGTCCCCGGGCCGCACCTCCGGCAGCCCCTCGACGCCGAGGACCTGGTAGCTAGCCACCAGCCAGGTCCAGCGCCGCGCGGGCCATGGCAGCGGTCGCGTCGAGGTCGGTCATCAGCAGCGGTACGGCGCGCACCTGCACGCCGGGCACGCTCGCGCCGGCGTCCGCGGTGTCGACCAGCCAGCCGTCGAGCAGGCCGCCCTGCGACCGGTCGCCGTAGTGGCAGCCCACCGCCTCGGCGCTGGTGCGGACACCGATCGCGGCCAGGCATGCGTCGGCCATGCCCCGTACAGGCGCACCGCCGATGACCGGCGAGACGCCGACGACGGTCCTGGTCCGGAGCGCATCGCGGACACCGGGGACCTGCAGCACGGTGCCGATGCTGACGACCGGGTTGCTGGGCGGGAGCACGACGACGTCGGCCGCGGCGATCGCCTCGAGCACGCCGGGACCCGGCGCGGCCTGCTCCGCGCCGACCGCCACGATGGCCGTGGCCGGGAGGGCCGCGCGGTGCCTGACCCACCACTCCTGGAAGTGGATCACGCGGTCCCCGCCGTCGAGCTGCACCCGGACGTGCGTCTCGACGCGGTCGTCGCTCATCGGCAGCAGCGTCGCCCGCGGCTGCCACCGTGCGCACAGCGCCTGCGTCACCTGCGAGAGCGGGTAGCCGGCGTCGAGCATCTGCCGCCGGACGAGGTGGGTGGCCAGGTCCCGGTCGCCGAGCCCGAACCACGCGGTCGGCACGCCGTACGCCTCGAGCTCGTCCTTGGCACGGAAGCTCTCGTCCTGCCGGCCCCAGCCGCGCTCCTGGTCGATGCCGCCGCCGAGGGTGTACATCACGGTGTCGAGGTCGGGGCAGATCCGCAGCCCGTAGAGGGTGATGTCGTCGCCGGTGTTGACGACGACGGTGAGCTCCGCGTCCGGTTCGGCGGCCTGCAGGCCGCGCAGGAAGCGCGCGCCGCCGATGCCGCCGGCGAGGGCGACGATCCTCATCCGCGGTAGGTCCCGCCGTCGCGGCCGGCCCGGTCGGCGAGCAGGCCCGCGACGGTGGAGACGGCGATGTCGGTGTGGTCGTGGGGCATGGCCGCCAGTCTGCCTGCACGGTGCCGGGGACAGGGCGGAGCCTCGGGCCGCCCGTTCGTCCGGACAGCCGGGTCGTACGTAAGGTCGACCCATGGACTCGCGCATGCGTCGCGCACTTGCGCGGGCCCGGGACGGCAAGGCCGTCGACGTCGCCGAGGCGACGGTGCTCATGGCGGCCCGCGGGGAGGCCCTGGAGCGGCTGCTCGAGGTCGCGGGAGGCGTCCGCGACGCCGGCCTGGTCGACGCCGGCCGGCCGGGCGTCATCACCTACTCCCGCAAGGTCTTCATCCCCCTCACCCGGCTGTGCCGCGACCGCTGTCACTACTGCACCTTCGCGACCGTGCCCGGCCGGCTGCCGGCACCGTTCCTCAGCCTCGACGAGGTCGTGCACCTCGCCCGGGCCGGTGCGGCGCTGGGCTGCAAGGAGGCACTGTTCACCCTCGGCGACCGTCCCGAGGACCGCTGGCAGGCCGCAGGGGACTGGCTCGAGGCAGCCGGCTACGACAGCACCCTCGCCTACCTGCGGGCCTGCGCGATCGCGGTCCTGGAGGAGACCGGCCTGCTGCCGCACCTCAACCCCGGCGTCCTGACGTGGCCCGAGCTGCAGCGGCTCAAGCCGGTGGCCCCGTCGATGGGCATGATGCTCGAGACGACCGCCGAGCTCCCCGCCCACGCCGGCAGCCCGGACAAGGTCCCGGCGACCCGGCTGCGTGTCCTGGAGGATGCGGGCCGGCATGCCGTCCCCTTCACCACCGGCCTTCTCGTCGGGATCGGCGAGTCCTACCGGGACCGGGCCGAGACCGTCCTCGCGATCCGCGCCGCACATCGCCGGCACGGTCACGTCCAGGAGGTGATCGTCCAGAACTTCCGCGCCAAGGACGACACCGCCATGAGGGCGACTCCGGATGCGGACCTGGAAGAGCACCTGGCCGCCGTCGCCGTCACCCGGATCCTCATGGGTCCGCGGATGCGGGTGCAGGCGCCGCCGAACCTCGTCGACCCGGACGGGACGGCGCTGCTGCTGCGGGCCGGGGTCGACGACTGGGGCGGCATCAGCCCGCTCACACCCGACCACGTCAATCCGGAGCGGCCGTGGCCGCAGATCGAGGCGCTCTCGCAGCTGGCCGCCGACAACGGATTCGTGCTGCGGGAGCGGCTGGCCGCCCACCCGTCCTATCTCGCCGAGCCGTGGCTCGATCCCCGCCTCGCCGCCCACGTGGCCGCCCTGTCCGGTCCGGACGGCCTGGCGAACGACGTGCTGCCCGAGGGCCTGTGCTGGCAGGAGCCGGACGGTGGCCCGGCCTCGACCGGGCGCACCGACCTGCACGCGACCGTCGACACCACAGGGCGTTCCGCGGACCGGCGCACCGACTTCGACGACGTCTACGGCAACTGGGACGCCGTACGGCAGGCCGTCCCGGCGCAGGTCCCGCGGCTCGACAGCGACGTGGCCGCGGCCCTCCGCGTCGCGCGGGACCGGCCGGCCGGCCTCACCTCGCAGCAGGCACTCGCGCTCGTCACCGCCGCGGGCGCCGATCTGGAGGCCGTCTGCGCGCTGGCCGACGACGTGCGCCGGGACACGGTGGGCGACGACGTCACCTACGTGGTGAACCGGAACATCAACTTCACCAATGTCTGCTACACCGGCTGCCGCTTCTGCGCGTTCGCGCAGCGGCGCACCGATGCCGATGCCTACTCGCTGTCGCTGGAGGAGGTGGCGCAGCGTGCGGTGGAGGGGTGGGACGCGGGGGCGACGGAGGTCTGCATGCAGGGCGGCATCGACCCTCGGCTGCCGGGGTCGGCCTACCTGGATCTCGCGCGTGCGGTGAAGGCAGCGGCGCCCGGCCTGCACCTGCACGCCTACAGCCCGATGGAGGTCGTCAACGGCGCGGCCCGGATGTCGCTGTCGATCCGGGACTTCCTCTGTGCAGCAAGGGATGCCGGCGTGGACAGCCTGCCTGGCACGGCGGCGGAGATCCTCGACGACGACGTGCGCTGGGTGCTGACCAAGGGCAAGCTGCCGACCGCGCAGTGGGTCGAGGTGGTGACCACCGCGCACCGGCTGGGCATCCCGACGACGAGCACGATGATGTACGGCCACGTCGACCAGCCGCACCACTGGGTGGCGCACCTCCATCTGCTCGCCCGGATGCAGGGCGAGAGCGGTGGTTTCACCGAGTTCGTCCCCTTGCCGTTCGTGCACACCTCGGCGCCCCTCTACCTCGCCGGTGTCGCCCGGCCGGGCCCCACCGTCCGGGACAACCGGGCGGTGCACGCGGTGGCGCGGCTGCTGCTGCACGGGCGGATCGACCACGTGCAGTGCTCCTGGGTGAAGCTCGGCCCGGAGCAGTGCCGCGCCGTGCTCGCCGGGGGCGTCGACGACCTGGGCGGAACCCTGATGGAGGAGACGATCAGCCGCATGGCCGGCTCCTCCTACGGCTCCCGCAGATCGGTGGCGGACCTCGACGCGCTGGCCATCGCCGCGGGGCGGACACCACGCCAGCGCACGACGACCTACCAGGACGTGCCGCGGGAGCGGCACGACGCCGCCCGCACGGAGCGGGTCGTTCTTCCGCTTGTCTGACCCGCGAGAATGCCTTCCACCACTACGCTGCGCACACATCGAGCCTGGGAGTGGAGTCGTGAGCACCGCTGATTACCCCGACGCGCTGACGCGCCGGATCGAGCAGTTGGCGGCGGCCTCCAGCGACGAGCCGGACGGCGAGGGCGCCGCGGTCGCTGCGCTCGTGGGTGCGTTGCGCGCCGAGATCGGTTCTGTACGAGCCGAACTCGGATCGTTGCGTTCGGAGACGGGAGCTGTCCGGAGCGACCTGGACGGGCTGGGTGGCCGGCTGACCGGGTCGGTTGCGGCGAGCCGCAGCGAAACCGGCACCCTCGTGCGGAGAGTCGCCGAGCTCGCCGCCCGCCTCGACGGCGTCGGCGGCCGCGTCGACGACATCCGCAACGGCCTGCCGAGCCTGTCCCGCGAGCTTCGTGAAGGGCTCGAGCAGGTACCCGCCCGCACCGGCCAGCGCATCGACGAGCTGACCGACCGGCTGTTCGCTGCCGTGGGCGAGCGGGTGGACGGGGTCGCGGAGCAGATCCACGACACCGTCACCTCGGGGCTGGCCCGGGGTGCCGAGACCGCTGCTGCCGGCCGGACCGCCCTCGAGGAGGCCCGGGGCGCGCTCGAGGCCCGGCTGGCCGTCCTCGAGGACACCCTCGACGGGCTGAGCGAGCGGCTCGAGGCCCTCGCACGCGAAGGCGCGAGCACCACCACCGAGCGGCTGGAGGCCCTGGCGACGGGGGTGCGCGACCTCGACCGGCGCATCGCTGACGAGGGGCGCGACTCTGCCGAGCTGCTGGTCGGTCGGCTCCGGGACGTGACCGAGACACGACTGTCCGAGCTCGAGACGACGCTTTTCGACCGGTTGTCGGACGTGCTGCGGGTGCGCAACGACGAGCTGCGCCGGGACGTTCTCGGCGCCCTCGAGGCGGTCCGCGGTGAGGCAGCCCAGAACCGCACGGCCGTCACGGAACTCGAGGCCTCGGTCCGGGACACGCTCGACGGTCTCGCGTCCCGGTTCGACCGGTCGATGGCCGAGCTGGGGGATTCGGTCTCCACAGCCGTCTCGGCGGGGCGTGAAGACGGTCGCGTCCAGGTGGAGACCCTCGCGGAGCAGCTGTCCGGGACGCTCGCCGCGCTACGGACGGAACTCCTCACCCGCGACGACGTCGCGGCCGGCCGGCTGGCCGGGCTCCGGACGTCGGTCGAGGACAGGATCGAGGCGGTCCGCGCCCAGGTGACGAACGCGATGACGGTCCTGCGCAGCGACGTCGCCACCGAGATCGGCACCCTCACCCCACGGGTCGAGGAGCTGGCGGTGGCGGGTAACGCCACGAGCGACTCGCTGCGCGCCCTGCGCAACGACGTGCTGACGACGGTCGAGGAGCTGCGCGACAGCATCCTCGCCACGACCAGGGATGCCACCGAGGTCCTGCGCGGCGCGATGAACGAGACGCGCAGCGAGGTGGCCGAGATCACCCGCGCGCTGCGGCAGGAGCTGCTGGGGCACATCGACGAGCAGTACGGCGACGTGGCCGGCCGGCTGGGCGCACTGGCCGCCGAGGTCACCGGGGCGGCAACGGCGACGCAGGCCTCCGGTGAGCGGCTGGCCGCGCTGTCGGCGCTCACGGAGGAGACGCGTCGCACGCTCGACGAGCTGCGCGAGGCGGTCGCCGGCTCGACGGAGGCGCTGCGGACCGACCTGGTCGCCCGCGCGGACGAGCAGCTGGCGGGGATGGGCGAGCGCTTCGACGTGCTCCGTACCGCCGTCGAGGAGCGGGTCGAAGCGCTCGGGACCACGGTCGACGGCGGCCTGGAGGGCTTCAGCGGCCGGATCGACCAGCTCGGCGGGACCGTCACCGGGAGCAAGGACAGCACCCGCGAGGCCGGGGAGCGGCTGCTGGCGCTGGCTGACCTCGTGCGCGCGCAGCGCGCGGAGCTCGAGGAGCTGCTGGACGTCGTGCGTGACGACGTCGTCGAGGCCGCCCGCGACCTGCGCAAGGAGCTGGTGACCCGCAGCGCCGAGCAGGTCGCCTCGCTGGTGGACCGGCTGACGGTTCTCGACACGACGGTCGACGAGCGCGCTGCCGACGTGGTCGACCGGCTCACGGCTCTGGACGACAGCGTGGGCAAGACGCTCGCGGCGACGGGTCTGGCGACCGGGGAGCTGGCCGAGCTCACCGAGGCGAGCGAGTCGCTGCAGGAGACCGTGGCCGGCTTCCGGTCGGAGTGGCCGACGCGCACCTTCGAGGTCGTCCAGGGCGCCAAGGCGGTCGCCGAGGGCGTCGTCCGGGACGTCCGCGACGAGGTGGAGGCTCAGCTCCACCGGGTGCGCGGGGAGCTGGTGCGGGCCACCGGCGAGGTGGCGGCGGCCCGGGACGGACTGGACAGCGGCACCGACCGCCTGTCGCGCGCAGGCAAGGTGCTCGTGGCCTACCTCGAGCAGCGGGACCTCTTGCTGGAGGCCGAACGCGACCGCGTCCTGCACGAGGTGCTCGACTCCTTCGCCGCGGGCCTGTCGAGCAAGGACCGCACCGCTCTCGCCGGCCGGGTCACCGACGCCGTCGCCCGCCGCCGCGACGCGCGCGACGCCGAGCGGTACCGCAGCGCCGTGGGCGAGCCGACGTCACCGGTCGTGGACGTGCCCGCAGACCTGAACCGGCTGGTCGCGGACGACCGGGCCGCCGCGACGGCCGCGCGCCAGGCTCGGCTCCGGCGCGAGGAGGCGGCCCACCCGCCCGCAGCGCCGCCGCCCACTCGCGGCTCGCTGAGCACACCGGTCGCGCCGGCCAAGCGTCCCGCCAAGGCCGTGGTCGCCGCACCCGGCAGGCGCGGCCCCGCCACACCGGCGACGGCCCCGGTCAAGAAGCCCACGAGCAGCCCGGCCAAGGCCGTACCGGCCAAGCCCGCAGCCAAGCGGGCGCAGCCGGCCAAGAAGGCCGCAGCCAAGAAGGGAACGAACAGAGGCGGTACGCCGACCGCCACGCGTGGCGCATCCGACGACGGCGGCACCGGAGCCGCGGGTGCCGCCCGGAAGGCGCCCGCTTCCTCCGGCACGAAGGCGGAGCGGCGGGGACGGCTCGACATCATGCCGGAGGTACCGAGCGTGCAGGTGGCGCTCGACGCGGCGGCGCCGCCGGGGAAGCAGCCGGCGTCGGCCGGGCCGCCCGCGCCGAAGCAGGAGAGGGCGGCAGAACCCACGCCGGCCAAGTCCCAACCGGCCGAGCCTCAGCGCGCCGAAACCAAGCCGACGGGCCGGAGCGTGTGGCGGCCGACGCCCAAGCAGGGCAGCGGCCCCGCAGCCGGTGTCGACGGTCCGGCGGCGAAGGCCGAGCCGACCACCGTCGAGCCGACCACCGTCGAGCCGACCACCGTCGAGCCGACC
>JBBDWV010000014.1:5322-21931 GCA_040902655.1 Mycobacteriales bacterium | reverse complement strand
CGAGCCGACCACCGTCGAGCCGACCACCGTCGAGCCGACCACCGTCGAGCCGACCCGGGCCGAGCCGGTTCCGCCCAGGTCGATCTATCGCCCCCCCGCGAAGGCGGCTCCCGCCGCCCCGCCCCCGGCTGCCCCGTCCCCGGCTGCCCCGCCCCCGGCTGCCCCGCCCCCGGCTGCCCCGCCCCCGGCTGCCCCGCCCCGCCCGCCCGCCCCGCCCCCTGCTCCGCTCGAGACCAGCTGGGCGAGCCGACCTGCGCCACCGCCGGCAGAGGACGAGGACGAGGACGAGGACGAGGACACCGGCATCCACCGGTTGTTCCGCCGCCCCCGGCCCTGAGCGCCGCCGCTCGGCGATCCCCTGCGCCGCGGTCACCGGCGCTGCCTGATCACCTTGCGAAACGGCATCATCACACTGCGCTGACCGCTGGCACAGCCGCAGGATCACGGCATTAGCACCCCTCGGCTTGACGGGAGCGCACGACACGCGTGTAATTCCCTTCGTGTCGTTCCCCCCGACAGCAGGCCTGCAGGTCGTCTGCCTGGTGACACCCATCGCGGTCCGGCAGTCGCCGGGCCGGCCGAGATCTGGTCCGAGGAGACGAGATGAGCGAGCCGATCCACCTGGCCGCCCTGGGTGCGGGTGTCGACGAGCCGGGGCTGCTGGGCTGGCAGGAGCAGGCGCTCTGCGCCCAGACCGACCCGGAGGCGTTCTTCCCGGAGAAGGGCGGCTCGACCCGGGAGGCCAAGCGCATCTGTGTCGGCTGCGAGGTCAAGGGCGACTGCCTGGAGTACGCCTTGGAGCAGGACGAGCGCTTCGGTATCTGGGGTGGATTGTCCGAGCGTGAGCGCCGGCGCCTCAAGCGCGTCGCCGGCTGAGCACCCTGACGCTCAGCACGACGTCCGACCGCCGGCCCGGGAGGTCGGACGTTGCCCGCATCCCGGTCCCGACTCCGACCCCGCGAGTCGTTCCCGTCACCGCGGTGATCGTCGCCCACGACGGCAGCCGGTGGCTGCCCGAGGCGCTCGCCGCCCTCGCCGCCCAGACCGTCCGCCCGGCGCGCGTCATCGCCGTCGACACCGGCAGCAGTGACGGCAGCGCCAACCTGCTTCGCCGTGCCACCGGCCATGTGCTCGAGCTGTCGCCGACGACGGGTTACGGCTCGGCGGTCGCCGCTGCCCTGGCCGCGCTGCCTGCCGACACCGGCTGGGTCTGGCTGCTGCACGACGACTGCGCTCCGGACGCCTCGGCTCTGGAGGCCCTGCTGACACAGGCCCGTCGGCAGCCGGACGCGGCTGTGCTCGGCCCGAAGGTGGTCGACTGGGATGATCCGCGGGTGCTCGTCGAGGCCGGCGTGACCACCGATGGCACCGGCTACCGCGACACCGGAGTCGAGCCGGGCGAGCTCGACCAGGGTCAGTTGCACGCGCCGCGCGGGGTGCTGGCCGTCGGTACCGCCGGTGCACTCGTCCGCCGGGACGTCTGGGACCAGCTCGGGGGCCTGGATCCTGCCCTGCCGCTGTTCCGGAACGAGGTGGACCTCGGCTGGCGGGCCAACGCCGCCGGTCACGCCGTCGTGGTCGTGCCGGCGGCGCGCATGCGCCACGTCCGCGCCGTCACGACCGGCCGTCGACGGCCCCACGCGGTCCGCGGCCGGCTGCTGGCCGTGGACCGGCGGGCCGCCCTGCACGTCCAGCTCGCCCACGCCGCCGGCTGGCGGGTCGCCGCCGCGCTGCCATGGCTCGTCCTGGTCGGCCTGTTGCGCGCCCTTTCCCTGCTGCTGTCCCGGCAGCCAGGAGCGGCGTCAGACGAGTTGACCGCCCTGGCAGGAGTCCTCGGCCGGCCGGCCCGACTGCTCGGCGCCCGCCGCGCCCGCGCCGCCACCCGCGAGCTCGCACCGGGTGCGCTGCGCCCGCTGATGGCCTCGCCGGCGGCGCGGACACGGCTGCGGGTCGGCGCGTTGCTCGACCGCGGCGGCCCCCGCGGCGTCCCTACGCTCGACGAGCCCCGCCCGGCACCGCGGCTGCCCGTACGCCCCGGTCTGGTCCTCACCCTGACACTGGCGGTGCTGGCCCTGCTGGCGGGCCGCGACCTGCTCGGCGGCGGCGTCCTGGCAGGTGGGCGCCTGCTGCCGGTGCCGGCCACCGCCGGGCAGCTGTGGTCCGGCTACGCCACGTCCGGTGAGCCCGCGCTGGCCGTTCTCGCCGCCCTGGCGACCGCGCTGCTCGGCAAGGCAGCCCTGCTCACCGACCTGTTGCTGCTCGGTGCCGTGCCGCTGGCAGGGGCGGTGGCCTACGGCGTGGCCGGGCGGGTCGTCGGGAGCCGCGGGCTGCGGACGTGGGCGGCGGCGTCGTGGGCGCTCCTGCCGGTCGCGACCGGAGCCGTCGCCGGCGGACGGCTCGATACCGTCGCTGTCCACATTGCGCTCCCGGCTCTGTTGCTGCTGGGCCACCGCGTCGCGACCGAGGACCCGCGCCGGGCAGGCTGGTCGCACGCGTGGGCACTCGGCCTGGCGCTGGCCGTCGTGGCTGCGCTCGCGCCGCTGCTCTGGCCGCTCGGCGCGCTGCTGCTGGTCGGCGCCGGCGTGCAGCGCATCCTCGCCTGCGCGGCGGAACGGCGCCCGGCCGCCCGTCGGCGGGCGCTGGCCTGTGCACTGGCCGCCGCGGTGCCGGCCATCGTCCTGCCGGCATGGTCCTCCGGCTTCCCGCTCCTGCACGGTCCGGGCCGGCTCGGGCCGGGTCTGGCCGACGGTGCGCTGCCTGCCTGGCAGCTGCTGCTCCTGCAGCCGGGCGGCCCGGGCACCCCGGTCGTCCTCGCGACAGCCGGGTTGCTGCTCGCGGCGCTCGGCGGGCTGCTGCGGAGCCGGCGGGCGGGTACCGCTGCGGCCGGGTGGGGCCTCGCGCTGACCGGCCTGGCCGCCGCGCTGCTGCTCACCCGCACCTCCGCGGCCGGGTCGCCGGTGTGGCCGGGGCTGCCGCTCGATCTGGCTGCTGCCGGGATGCTGCTGGCTGCTCTGGTGGGCGCAGAAGGCCTGCAGGAGCGGCTGTCGCGCTCGTCCTTCGGGTGGCGCCAGCTCACTTCGGTCCTCGTGGTCGTCCTCGCCGGCGCCGTTCCCGTCGTGTGTGCGGTCGAGTGGCTCCGCAGCGGAGCCGACTCCCCGCTGCAGCGCGTCGACCCCTTCGTCCTGCCGGCCTTCGTCCGCGCCGAGCTGGCGGCCGAGCCGGGGCTGCGCGCCCTGCTGCTGACGGAGCGGCCGGACGGCACGGTCGGCTACGCGCTGACCGGGGCCGCCGGACCCCAGTGGGGCGACCGGCCCGCAGCCCTCGACCCGCCGGTCGCCGAGCTGCTGACGCCGCGCGGCACCGATGCGGCGGGGACCGTCGCCGCCGCCGGCGTCCGGTTCGTCGCGCTCACGGGCGCTGACGGTCCCGCGGCCGCGGCGCTCGACGCGCAGCCGGGTCTGGACCGGCAACCGGTCTTCGGCCCCGCCCTGTGGCGGGTCCTGCCCGCGGCCAGTCCGGTGGCGGAGCCGCCGGGGGTCGCCCCGGCCCTGCTGGCGCTGCAGGCCCTGGCCGTGGTGCTGGTCGCTGTGCAGGCCGGCCCGCGGCCGCCGGGTCGACGCGGCCTCGAGGTGCAGCGGTGAGCACTCCCGGCCGGCTCGGCCTCGTGCTGGCCCTGCTGACGGCCGTCGCCGCCGGCCAGGCGCCCGGACCGGTGGCCGACGCGGTTCCTGCCGCGGCGCGTGCGGCGGTCGTCGGCGCGACCGTCGTCTGTCCCGACGTACGTCAGGTGGGCGAGCGTGGCGCCACCGCCGGCAGGGCCGGGAGCGGCACCGCCGCGGGCCGGCTGGGGGAGCCGGCCGCCGCGCTGGCGCCGGCCCCCGTCGTGCGGGACCTGGCCGGGAACGAACCGGCCGGTGCCGTGGTCGTCACCGCGCAGGGGCCGGCCGCCGGCGCTCTGCTGGCGGAGCAGTCGACCCGGGCGACGGCGGGAAACCGCCTGGGCGTCGCCGCGCTGAGCTGCCCCGCCCCCGGCGCCAGCCACTGGTTCGTCGGCGGATCCACCCGGGTGGGACACAGCGCCGAGCTGCTGCTCGTCAACGTCGAGGACGCCCCGGCCGTCGTCGACGTCGGCGTCTGGACATCCGACGGCCCGGCCGACCCCCGGCCGGGGCGCGGGATCCGGGTGCCCGCCCGCGGACGGGCCTCCGTACCGCTGGAGCGACTGGCACCCGACCGTGACCTGCTCGCCGTCCACGTGCGCAGCGCGCGCGGACGGGTGGCGGCCGCGCTGCGGGTGGTGCGGGTGGACGGCCGGATCCCGCTCGGCACGGACTGGGTGCCGGCCACCCAGCCGGCCGGGGACGTGGTGGTCCCCGGCCTGCCGCGCGGGCCCGGCCGGCGCACCGCCCTGATCACCAACCCGGGCGGTGACGACGCCGTCGTCCGGGTCGAGCTGACCACCGACGACGGCCGGCTCGTCCCCGACGGGATGGCGGCCGTCGCGGTGCCGGCCGGCACCAGCGTGCAGCTCGACCTGTCCGAGGCGCTGGCCGCGACGCCCGCGGCGATGCGGGTCGTCTCCGATGGTCCCGCCGTGCTCGCCGGCGCGGCGATCGTCGACCGGCAGGACGGGCCGGTGCGCGAGATCGCCTACAGCGCCGGTACGCCCGCGCTGACCCGACCAGCGCTGCTGGCCGACGTGCGGCTGTCCCCGCCGACCGAGGTGACGTTGTTGCTGTCGGCGCTGTCCGGGGATGCGGCCGTCGACGTCGTCCCGGTCGCGGCGCCGGGCGGCCTGCCGGAGCCCCGTCGCGTCGAGGTGCCCTCCGGGACCACGGTCGCGGTGCGGCTGTCCCGGTTCCTGCCGCCGCGGTCGACCGGATCCCTCGCCGTCGAGGTGCGCCCCGTGTCCGGCCCGGTCCACGCCGCCCGCTACGCCCGCGAGCGCGGCGTCCGTGGCCCGCTCACGACGCTGCTGCCGCTCGGTCCGCCGCGGACCACCGTGAGCCGGCCCGCCGTGGTCGCGGACCCCGGCGCCGGTCGCTGACCCTACTGCGGGTCGACCTCGTCCGGGTCCAGGTGGAGCAGCCGGGCGACCTGGTCCACGACGACGTCGTGCACCAGGTCCGCGAGGTCACCGGGATCGCTGGCCCGGGCCTCCAGGGGGCGCCGGTAGACGACCACCCGCGGCGCCGTAGGGCGTCCACGCGCGTCCACACCCGGTGGCAGCAGCCGCCCGAGGGGAACGGCGCCGCCGGCCGTCTCGTCGGCGACCACGTCGTCCGGCAGCTCGCCGTCCAGTGGGACCGCCGGCACGTCCTCCACCGCGAACTCCACCCCCTCGAGTTCGCTGGCCCAGCGCTGCTCGAGGTCCTCGACAGCGTCCAGGACCAGGTCGTCGAAGCGCTCCCCGCGGGTCTGGGACACCGGGACCCGCAGCTCGCGGCCGCCCACGTCGATCGTCATCGGCACCAGCGGGCCGCGCAGGCCGCGGCCGTGCCGGTCCCGCCGCCGGCGGCGCCGCCCGGGCGCGCCATCGGGGGTAGGAGCCACCCGCCGAGGGTAGGCGAGCGAGGGCCGGCCGGGGCGGCCCTGCCGGTGCCCGGCTGCGGCGCGTCGCTCGGCAGGCCGCGGCGCGTCCGCTACCGTCCACGCCCGTGAGCTCTGTTCGGCGCTGCTCCCGCACCGCGTGCGCCCTTCCCGCAGTCGCGACGCTCACCTATGCCTACGCCGACCGGGCCGCCGTGGTCGGTCCGCTGGCCGTGCAGGCCGAGCCGCACTGCTACGACCTGTGCGAGCTGCACGCCACCCGGCTGACCGCCCCCCGCGGCTGGGAGGTCGTGCGGCACCAGCCCGAGCACCCCGACGTCGTGCGGAGCCGCAGCAGTGACGACCTGGAGGCGCTGGCCAACGCCGTCCGTGAGGCGGCCCGCCCGTCCGCCGGCCCCGGGCCCGGCGGACCGGACGGCGGCACCGGCCGCCGCGGTCACCTGCGGGCTCTGCCGACTCCTGGATGAGCGCCGGATTCGTCCCGGACACGCCGGATTCTCAAGCCACCCGACAAGGCGCCGAAGGTAGGACGAACGCCTTCCCCAGGTCACAGGAGATCCCGATGTCGCTCGCCACCACCCCCACTGCTTTGCTCGCCGTCTGCGGCGCCTGCAAGAGCAACCGGGTCACCGGGATCACGATGACGCTCACGGACGGCTCGTCGGTCGATTTCACCTCCTGCCACGCGTGTGAGGCCAAGTCCTGGAAGCAGGGCGACCGCGAACTCGACATCGCGACGGTGCTCGGCAAGGCGCAGAAGCACAGGGCCTGATCCACAGGGCCTGATCCACAGGGCCTAATCTCTGGCCCCATGACCCGTGACCTGTCCGCCATCGTCAAGGCCTACGACGTACGCGGGCTGTGTCCCGGCGAGCTCGATCCCGCCGTCGCCCGTGCCCTCGGCGCGGCCTTCGCCCGGTTCGCCGGCAGCCCACGCATCGTCACCGCGCGGGACATGCGGGAGAGCGGCGTCGCGTTGAGCGCGGCCTTCGCCGAGGGGGCCACCAGCCAGGGCGTCGACGTCGTCGACGCCGGCCTCGGCTCGACCGACCTGCTCTACTACGCGGCCGGCACGCTCGACGTCCCCGGCGCGATGTTCACCGCGAGCCACAATCCGGCCCGCTACAACGGCATCAAGCTCTGCCTCGCGGGTGCCCGGCCGGTCGGCCAGGACTCCGGCCTGGCGCAGCTGCGCGCCGACGCCGAGCGCTACCTCGACGAGGGGCTGCCCAGCTTCGACGGGCGGCCGGGCACGGTCACGTCGCAGGACCTGCTCGCCGGCTACGCGTCGTACATGAAGCAGCTCGTGCCCGGGATCGAGTCGATCCGCCCGCTGAAGGTGGTCGTGGACGCCGGCAACGGCATGGGTGGCCACACCGTCCCGGCCGTCTTCGCCGGCTTGCCGCTGCAGAGCACCGAGCTGTACTTCGAGCTCGACGGCAGCTTCCCGAACCACGAGGCCAACCCGATCGACCCGGCCAACACCGCCGACCTGCAGGCCGCGGTGGTCGCCGGCGGTGCCGATCTCGGGCTGGCCTTCGACGGCGACGCCGACCGCTGCTTCGTCGTCGACGAGCGGGGCGAGATCGTCAGCCCGTCCGTGCTCACCGCCCTGATTGCCGACCGCGAGCTGGCCAAGCACCCCGGCGCGACGGTGATCCACAACCTGATCACGAGCCGGGCGGTGCCGGAGGTGGTCAGCGAGAACGGTGGCACCCCCGTCCGCACCAGGGTGGGCCACTCGTTCATCAAGGCCGAGATGGCCCGTACCGGCGCCGTCTTCGGCGGGGAGCACTCCGGTCACTTCTACTTCGCCGAGTTCTGGAACGCCGACTCCGGCATGCTCGCCGCGTTGCACACCCTCGCCGCGCTCGGCGGCCAGGACGGCACGCTGTCGCAGCTGCTCGCGTCCTACAGCCGCTACGCCGCCAGCGGCGAGATCAACTCCACCGTCGAGGACCAGGCCGCGCGGCTGGCTGCGATCCGGGAGACCTACTCCGGGCTCGAGCTGGACGAGCTCGACGGCCTGACGGTGAGCTCCTCGGAGGGCTGGTGGTTCAACGTCCGGGCCAGCAACACCGAGCCGCTGCTGCGCCTGAACGTCGAGGCGCCCGACGCCGCCACCATGCAGCGGGTGCGCGACGAGGTGCTCGGCCTCATCCGTCGCTAGAGTGCCGCTCATGAAGCTGGACGCCGCCCTGCTCGACATCCTGGCCTGCCCGGTCGACCACAGCCCGCTGCGCGCCGACGAGGCCGCCGAGGAGCTGGTGTGCACCGGGTGCGGGCTCGCCTACCCGGTGCGCGACGACATCCCGGTGCTGCTCGTCGACGAGGCGCGCAAGCCGGCGTGACGCCCTCCGAGACCCTGCTCGACGACGCGGCCGCGCTCGAGGCAGGCGACCCGGGCGGCATGCTGCCCGCGATCTCCTCCGCGGCCGCTCAGGTCCGCGAGGCCGCGCTGCTGGCGGCCGAGGCCGGCATCGCCTCCCTGGCCGAGGACGGGCGGCCGCGCGCGGTCGTCGTCTGCGGCATGGGCGGCTCCGGCATCGCGGGCGACGTGCTGGCCGCCGTCGCCGGACCCACCTGTCCCGTGCCGGTCCTCACCCACCGCGGCTACGGCCTGCCCGGCTGGGTCGGGCCGGTCGACCTCGTCGTCGCCGTCTCGTGCTCTGGGTCCACCGAGGAGACGCTCTCCGCGCTCGAGGAGGCCGTACGCCGAGGCTGCCGGCTGCTCGTCGTCGGCCGCGCCGGTTCGCCGGTGGACGACCTCGGCCAGCGCGGCCGCGCCGTGTTCGTGCCCGTCAGCCAGGGCCGTCAGCCCCGGGCAACCATGTGGGCGCTGTCCACGCCGCTGGTCCTGGCTGCGCACGAACTCGGTCTGCTGCAGGCGCCGCCCGAGGCGGTCGAGGAGGCCGCGCGCGTGCTCGAGGAGGTCGCCGACCGCTGCCGCGTCGACGCCGACTCCCTCGTCAACCCGGCCAAGCGGCTGGCCCTCGACCTGCAGTCGCGGCTGCCCGTGTTGTGGGGCACCAGCCCGCTCGCCGGCGCCGCCGCCTACCGCTTCGCCTGCCAGCTCAACGAGAACGCCAAGACCCCCGCCGCCTGGGGGCTGCTCCCGGAGGCGAACCACAACCAGGTCGTCGCCTTCGACGGCCCGTTCTCCGGCCGGGCGGCTGCTCCGCCGGACGACGACTTCTTCCGTGACCGCGGTGACGACGAGGAGCAGGAGGGGCAGCTGTCCCTGGTGCTGCTGCGCGAGGCCGACGAGCACCCCCAGGTCGCCCGCCGCGCCGACGTCAGCGCCGAGCTCGCCCGTGAGCGCGACGTCCCCGTGCTGCAGCTGCAGGCCGAGGGCGGCTCCGCCCTCGCCCGGCTCGCGTCGCTGGTCGGCCGCACCGACTACGCCTCGGCATACCTTGCCCTGTTGCAGGGGATCGACCCGACGCCGGTCGACGCCATCACCGTCCTGAAGTCGCGCATCGCGCAGTGAGCGAGGAGCAGCCGTGAGTGCTGGGGGAGACGGCCACGGCACCAAGGCGGTGATTGCGGCGCTGGTCGCGAACGCCGCGATCGCCGTCGCCAAGTTCGTCGGCTTCCTGATCACGGGCTCGAGCGCGATGCTCGCCGAGTCGGTGCACTCGGTCGCCGACTCCGGCAACCAGGGTCTGCTGCTGCTCGGCGGCAGGAAGGCCAAGAAGGCCGCGGACGAGGAGCACCCTTTCGGCTACGGCCGGGAGCGCTACTTCTGGGCGTTCGTGGTCGCCCTCGTGCTGTTCGTGCTCGGCGGCCTGTTCTCCCTCTACGAGGGCTCTCACAAGCTGGAGGAGGCCGCGCACGGCGAGACGCTGAACCGGCCGGAGGTCGCGATCGGGATCCTGCTGTTCGCGATCGTCGCCGAGATCTTCTCCTTCCGCACCGCCATCCGCGAGTCCCGGCCGCTCAAGGGGGACCAGACCTGGTGGGGCTTCGTCCGTACCGCCAAGGCGCCCGAGCTGCCCGTGGTGCTGCTCGAGGACCTCGGCGCGCTGGTCGGCCTGATCCTCGCGCTGGTCGGCGTGGCGATCTCCGCGCTCACGGGTGACCTGCTGTGGGACGCGCTCGGCACCCTGGCCATCGGTGTGCTGCTGCTGGTCATCGCGGTCATTCTCGTGCTCGAGATGCGCGGCCTGCTGCTCGGCGAGAGCGGCAGCAAGGCCGACGTCGCGCGGATCCGCACCGCCCTCGTCGACGGCGAGCAGGTGATCCGGGTGATCCACCTCAGGACGCTGCACCTCGGGCCGGACGAGCTGCTCGTGGCCGCCAAGCTCGCCCTGGCGCCGGGGATGTCCGTGGAGCGCGTCGCGGCCGCGATCGACCAGGCCGAGGCGCGGGTGCGCGCGGAGGTCCCGATGGCCCGGGCGATGTATCTGGAGCCCGACCTCTACCGGCCGGAGCGGGCGCCGGTCTGACGCCCCCGACGACGCGGCGGCGGGAGGCCTTCCCAACCGCTGCTGCGAGGCGCACCATGGAGCTGTTCCCTTCGGAGGGAGGGCCCCATGTCCACGCTGCACTGCCCGCTCTGCGGCCTGCGGTTCCACTACGCCAGTGAGCTCGACGAGCACGCCCGCGAGCACTGTGTGCCGCGCGAGATGCATCTCCCGCAGCCCCGCGCGAAGCGCGACAAGGGGGCACCGGCGGCACAGGCCCGGGAGCGCCGGAGCTGACGTCGCCGGCTGCGGGCCGGCTGACCCGCCGGCTGCGGGCCGGCGCATCCCCGCAGCCGCGTGGGGCAGCATGGCCCGGTGCCCGCACTGCCTGCCCACGACGTCGCCGACCTGGGCCTGGCCGGCGCGGGCAGGCGCCGGGTCGACTTCGCCGAGCGCGCGATGCCGGTGCTGCACCGGCTGCGCGAGCGGTTCGCGCGCGAGTCCCCGCTGCGCGGTCTCCGGATCGCCGCCTGCGCGCACCTCACCCCGGAGACGGCCGCGCTCGCCCGCACCCTGACCGTCGGTGGCGCCGAGCTGCACCTGGCCGCGTCCAACCCGCTGTCCACGCAGGACGACGTCGCCGCCGCCCTGGTCGTCGACGGGATCGGCGTGCACGCACGCCACGGCGTCGACCGCCAGGGCTACCGCGCACACCTGCTGGCAGCCCTGGAGTGCCGTCCGCAGCTGCTGCTCGACGACGGCTGCGACCTGGTCGACGTGCTGCACGGTGAGCGCACCGACCTGCTCGACGGCGTGCGCGCGGGTGGGGAGCAGACCGGCACGGGCGTCCTGCGGCTGCGGCAGATGGCCGCCGACGGCGCGCTGCGGCTGGCGATGGCGGCGGTGAACGACACGCCGATGCAGCTGCTCGTCGCGAACCGGCACGGCACCGGCCAGTCGACCCTCGACGCCGTCATGCGCGCGACCGGCACGCTGCTGGCCGGCACCGTCGTCGTGGTGGCCGGCTACGGCTGGTGCGGCAGGGGGATCGCCGCCCGCGCCCGGGGACTGGGTGCCCAGGTCCTCGTCACCGAGGTCGAGCCGCGGCGGGCACTCGAGGCGGTGCTCGACGGCCACCGGGTGCTGCCGATGGCCGAGGCCGCGCCGCTCGGGGACGTCTTCGTCACGACGACCGGCAACCGCGACGTGCTCGCCGGCGGGCACTTCGCGCTCATGCGGGACGGAGCGGTGCTCGCCAACGCCGGGCACTTCGACGTCGAGATCGACGTGGAGGGACTCGCCGCACAGGCGGTCGCGGTGCACCGCCGGGTCCGCCCGCACGTCGACGCGTACGAATTCCCGGACGGCCGCCGGCTGCTCCTGCTGGCCGAGGGCCGGCTGGCGAACCTGGCCGCCGCGGACGGCCACCCGGCCTCGGTCATGGACATCTCCTTCGCGGTGCAGGCGCTGACGGTCGAGTGGCTCGCGCAGGCCGACCTCGAGCCGGGGGTGCACCCGGTGCCGGCGGCCATCGACGACGAGGTCGCCCGCACCAAGCTGGCGGCGCTCGGCATCGCCCTCGACGACCTCAGCCCGGCACAGGAGCGTTACCTGTCCACCTGGCGCGCTTGAGCTCCACCTGGCCTGACACGATCGTGGCAAGGTCGGGGCGCTGGGGCTGATCACCCTTGACACACTGCTGCTAATGTTGGGCCGGATGACCGCGCTGACGATCCACCAGGCCGCGACCAGCACCGGCTGGTCGCCCCGGATGCTGCGCTACGTCGAGCAGCTCGGGCTCGTGGAGTCACCGCGTTCGGCGGCGGGCTACCGGCTGTACGGCCCGGCCCAGCTCCAGCGGCTGCGCACCCTGCGCGAGCTGCTCGAGACACACCGCGTCGAGCTCGGTGACGTCGGTTTCGCCCTGCGGCTGCGCCGCGAGCCCGAGCTCTCCGCCGCGCTCGACGAGTGGTTCGAGGCTGCGCCACCGCCACCGCCACCGCCACCGGCCGACCACCCCCCGTACGAGCTGCCCGACGGCGACTGGCTGGCCTTCGAGCAGGACAAGCACGCGCAGCTCCTTCCTCCCGACCGAACCCCCGACCGACAGGACATCGCATGACCACCACCGCTCCGACCCAGGACTTCAAGGTCGCCGACCTCTCGCTGGCCGACTACGGCCGCAAGGAGATCCGACTGGCCGAGCACGAGATGCCCGGCCTGATGTCGATGCGCAGGGAGTTCGGGCCGAGCAAGCCGCTGACCGGCGCCCGCATCACCGGCTCGCTGCACATGACCATCCAGACCGCTGTCCTCATCGAGACGCTGGTCGAGCTCGGCGCGCAGGTGCGCTGGGTGAGCTGCAACATCTTCTCCACCCAGGACCACGCGGCCGCGGCCGTCGCCGTCGGGCCGACCGGCACCGTCGACCAGCCTGCCGGTGTCCCCGTCTTCGCCTGGAAGGGCGAGACGCTGGAGGAGTACTGGTGGTGCACCGAGCAGGTCGTGCAGTGGCCGGACGGTCAGGGCCCGAACATGATCCTCGACGACGGCGGCGACGTGACGCTGCTCATCCACAAGGGCGTCGAGTTCGAGAAGGCCGGTGTCGTGCCGAGCACCGACGAGACGCACTCCGAGGAGTACGCCGTCGTCCTGGACACCCTGCGCCGCTCGCTCGCCCAGGACCCGCAGCGCTTCACCACCATCGCCGCCGGCATCAAGGGCGTCACCGAGGAGACCACGACCGGCGTCATGCGCCTGTACGAGTTCCACCGGGCCGGCACCCTGCTGTTCCCGGCGATCAACGTCAACGACAGCGTGACGAAGTCGAAGTTCGACAACCTCTACGGCTGCCGGCACTCCCTCGTCGACGGCATCTTCCGGGCCACCGACGTCATGCTGGCCGGCAAGACCGCGGTCGTCTGCGGCTACGGCGACGTCGGCAAGGGCTCGGCGGCCTCGCTGCGCAACCAGGGTGCCCGCGTGATCGTCACGGAGATCGACCCGATCTGCGCGCTGCAGGCCGCGATGGAGGGCTACCAGGTCCTCACCCTCGAGGACGTCCTCGAGACGGCCGACCTGTTCATCACCACCACCGGCAACAAGGACATCATCCTGGCCGACCAGATGGCCCGGATGAAGGACAAGGCGATCGTCGGGAACATCGGCCACTTCGACAACGAGATCGACGTGGCGGGTCTGACCAGGTTCCCGGGCGTCACCCGCAACAACATCAAGCCGCAGGTCGACGAGTGGATCTTCCCGGCCACCGCTGACCGGCCGGAGCACTCGATCATCCTGCTGAGCGAGGGGCGCCTGCTGAACCTCGGTAACGCGACCGGTCACCCGTCCTTCGTGATGAGCAACAGCTTCACCAACCAGACGATCGCCCAGATCGAGCTCTGGACCAAGAACGACGCGTACGAGACGCAGGTCTACGTGCTGCCCAAGCACCTGGACGAGAAGGTCGCGCGGCTGCACCTCGACGCGCTGGGCGTCAAGCTGACCAAGCTCCGCAAGGAGCAGGCGGAGTACATCGGGGTGGACGTCGAGGGCCCGTACAAGAGCGAGATGTACCGCTACTGAGGCTGATCGTCCCGGGCGCGTTGCGGCTCTCGCGAATCCACAGCACTCGGTTGCGGTGGATTCGCGAAAGTCCGCCGTGCTGCCGTGGCAGCAACCGTGCAGAGCCCGCCCGTGCCGGGACGGGCGGACGCGGCGTCCATCCCCGCCGCCGAGGTGCTGTAGTGATCAACGCCGGGCTTCCTCATTTTTGCCGGCTCACGAAGATGAGGAAGTCCGGCGTTGATCACCGGCCGGTGAGGGCGGCCTACCTGCCGGCGCTCCTGGTCGCATCCTGTGGGCTGGTGGAGCGGGCTGCCGGACACACCCGCGGCCGGCCGGCGACACCGGACAGTCACCGCGACGCCGACCACCAGTGCACCGACCCGCCACGACCGCACACGCCGGCCGACCCCACCCGCGCGAAATCCCCTCCCGACCGGCTCGGCGAGGTGCCGCGAGGTGAGCACGGCCTCGATGTCACGATGGTGCGTGCAGGAGGGCGCCGGGGCGCCCGCTCCGCATCACCCCGTACAGGAGGGATCGCAGCGTGCCGGTCATCGAACGTCCCGACGGAGCCCGGATCGCCTGGAGCAGTGCCGGCGACGACGGCGCGCCGCCGGTCCTGCTGATCATGGGGCTGGCCTATCCGGCCGCCATGTGGTGGCGGCAGGTCCCCGCGCTGGCCGAGCGTTACCGCGTGCTGCGCCTGGACAACCGGGGCGCCGGTCTGACCGGCGACGTCCCGGGGGCCCCGTACACCGTCGAGACGATGGCCGCCGACTGCCTCGCGGTGCTGGACGAGGCCGGGACCGACGTGGCGCAGGTCGTCGGTCTGTCGATGGGCGGCCTGATCGCGCAGGAGATCGCCCTGTCCGCACCCGAGCGGGTCCGCTCGCTGTGCCTGGTCGCGACACATGCCGGCGCCGCGCACGCCGTGTGGGACCCCGAGGCGCTGGCGATGCTCGGCAACCGCGGCCAGCTGACGGTGCAGGAGGCGGCCGAGATGTCGCTGCCCTTCAACTACGCCCCCGGCACCCCCCGCGAGCAGATCGAGCAGGACTGGGCGGTGCGCTTCCCGCTCGCCGCCTCCCCCGAGGGCTACCTCAACCAGCTGACGGGAAGCTCGCAGTGGAGTGGCCTGCCCCGGCTGTCGGGGGTCTCGGCCCCGACGCTGGTCCTGCACGGCGAGATCGACCGGCTGGTGCCGGCCGACAACGGCAGGATGCTCGCGCAGGCCATCCCGGGCGCCGAGCTCACCGTGCTGCCGGACGCCAACCACCTGCTGACGACCGACCAGCCGGAACAGGTGGAGAAGGTCCTGCTCGGCTGGCTGGACCGTCACCGGTGAGCAGCTGCCCGGCCACCCCCACCCTGTCGGAGGAGGTCCCGTCGTGCAGGGCCTGATGGGCACGCAGCCACTCACCGTCCGGACCATCTTCGACCGGATGCGCACCGTCTACGCCGCGGGTGAGGTCGTCGACGCGCTGCCCACCGGCTCGACCCGCACGACGTACGGTCAGCTGGCCGACCGGGTGCTCCGGCTCGTGACGGTGCTGCGCGAACTCGGCGTGCAGCCGGGGGACCGGGTCGCGACGTTCGCCAACAACAGCAGCCGCCACGTCGAGTTGTACTACGCGGTGCCGCTGGCCGGAGCGGTCCTGCACATGGTGAACATCCGGCTGCACGACGAGCAGCTCGAGCATGTCGTCGCCGACGCGGGCGACACGGTGCTGTTCGTCGACGACGACCTGGTCCCCCGGCTGGCGCCGCTGGTCGACCGGCTGCCGAGCGTGCGGACGTACGTCCGGCTCGGCGCGGGCGGGTCGGACGGCATCGGCGGCATCCTGGATGGCGAGCAGCTGCTGGCCCGCGCCGCGGCCACGCCGCTGGTGGACCTGCCGGAGCTGGCGGAGGACGACGCCTGCGGCATGTGCCACACCTCGGGCACCACGGGGATGCCGAAGGCCGTCGTCTACAGCCACCGCTCGACGTACCTGCACGCGATGGCCGCCTGCATGGTCGATGCCCTCGCGCTGTCCGAGGCCGAGCGGGTGCTGCCGGTGGTGCCGCTGTTCCACGCCTGCGGCTGGGGGCTGCCGTACGCCGCCCCGTTCACGGGAGCCGAGCTGGTGCTCGCGGGAGCCGACACGTCACCGGCCAACCTGGCCCGGATCATCGCGTCGGAGCGGGTCACCTGGACCGCTGGCGTGCCGACCATCTGGACCGGGCTGCTGCCGCTGGCGCAGTCCGGTGCGGCGGACCTGTCGTCGCTGCGCACCATCGGGATCGGCGGTGCGGCGACGCCGCTCGCGCTGCTCGAGGCCTACGACGCACTCGGCGTCGAGATCGTGCAGATCTGGGGGATGACGGAGACCTCACCGGTGGCCGCCGCCTCGCGTCCGCGCCGCCGGCACCGGGCGCTGCCCGCCCATGAGCTGCGCGAGGTCCGCGCGAAGACCGGCACGATCTTCGCCGGGCTCGAGGCACGGATCGTCGGCGAGAGCGGCGAGGAGCTGCCCTGGGACGGCGAGAGCGTCGGTGAGCTCGAGTGCCGCGGGCCGTGGGTCTGCACCGACTACCTCCGGCCGTCCCCTGCGGCGTTCCACGACGGCTGGCTGCGCACCGGCGACATGGCGGTGATGGAGAGCGACGGCTACTTCCGCATCGTCGACCGCAGCAAGGACCTGGTGAAGTCCGGTGGTGAATGGATCAGCTCGGTCGAGCTGGAGGGGGCGGTCCTGGCGCACCCGGCGGTGCGGGAAGCCGCCGTCGTCGGCATCCCTTCGCAGAAGTGGGACGAGCGGCCGGCGGTGGTCGTCGCGTTGTGCGAGGGCGCGGAGCTGACCCTGCAGGACCTGCATGCCTTCCTGGCCGGGCGGGTCGCCAAGTGGTGGCTGCCCGACGAGCTGGTCGTGGTCGACGAGGTGCCCAAGACCAGCGTCGGCAAGTACGACAAGAAGGTGATCCGGGCGCAGCTCGGTGACCGGGTGCTGCCCTGAGACGGGGGTCCTGACGCCGGCCAGGGCAGCCAACCTCAGGACGGGGCGACGAAGCCGCCCGGCCCGGTCGGCGGCGTCTCCGGTGCCGCC
>JBBDWV010000014.1:0-5312 GCA_040902655.1 Mycobacteriales bacterium | reverse complement strand
CGTGTGAGGGGGGTCCTGAGGCGGGCCTGGGCAGCCAACCTCTGGAGGGGGCGACGAAGCCGCGGGCCGGGTCGGCGGCGTCGCCGGCGCCGCGGCCGGCGGCGCGGGCGGCGGCACCGGAAACGCCGGCTCCGCGGGCGGCCGCTGCTCCTGCCCCGGCCGCACGGCCAACCGCTGCTCCTCGCGGTGCCGGCGCTCGGCCAGCACAGCGGAAAGCACTGCCCAGCCGGGCGTGCCGGGCGGCGGCGGGCCCACGGCTGCGGTGACCGCCGCGGTCAGCCGCTTCCCGAGGTCCTCGCGGGCGGTGGGGGTCAGCTGGTGGGCGCGGCCGACGAACTGCCGCACCGACAGCGCCAGGTCGTCGGACAGCCCGGTCAGGTCCAGCTGCGCGGCCCAGCCTGCCAGCGGCGGCGGCATGCTCGCCGCCGGTCCTTCGCGGCCGGGCACCCGCTCGCGTACCACGACCGTCCCGGCGAGCAGGTCCCCGAGCCGCTTGCCCTGTGGGTTCAGCAGCGAGGTGGCCACACCGGCGGTGAACAGGGTGACGCCCGGTCGTTCCAGGAAGGCCCCGGCCAGGCCCCGTACGAGCGCCTGGCGGAAGCCGATGGGGCCGCCGTCGTCACGCACCACGCGCAGCCCCATCGCCGACTTGCCCGGCGTGCGGCCACGCAGCAGGGTCTCGAAGGTGACCGGGTAGACGATCAGCACGAGAACGATCAGCAGGATGCCCAGCGCGTCGGCGGCTGCGCTCGACACTGTGAAGGACACCGCGGTGGCGAGGGCCCCGACCACGAGCAGCACCAGCCCCTGAGCGAGTGCGTCCACGACGCCGGCCAGGACCCGCGACGGCAGGGCGGCCGGCCGCAGGTCGAGCGCGACGGCCTCACCGGTCACCAGCTGGGCTGACACCGGACCTCCTCACCGCGCCGGCTCTCGGCAGCGCCCCTAGTCTGCACGGGTGGACCTCGACGCCTACGTCGCCGCACACAGTCCCGAGTGGGCGCGGCTCGAGGACCTGCTCCGCCGGGCCTCGCGACCGCGCGCGCTGTCCGGCGGGGAGGTCGACGAGCTGGTGGATCTCTACCAGCGGGTCGCGACGCACCTGTCGGTCGTCCAGAGCGCCGGCCCGGATGCCGCCCTCGTCGGCCGGCTGTCCTCACTCGTGGCGCGGGCGCGGGGCGTCGTCGCGGGCGGCCGCCGCGCGTCCTGGAGCGACGCCGCCCGCTTCCTGACGCTCGACTTCCCGGCCGTCTGCTACCGCACCCGCCGCTGGTGGCTCGGTGCGGCGCTGGGCTTCCTGCTCGTCTCCTTTGCCGTCGGCGGCTGGATCGCCGGCAGCCCGGAGGCGCAGCTGTCGGTCGCGCCGCCCGATGTCGTCAAGCAGCTCGTCGAGCAGGACTTCGAGAACTACTACAGCTCGGCCCCTGCGCAGGACTTCGCGGCGCGGGTGTTCACCAACAACGCCTACGTCGCCGCGCAGGCGATCCTGTTCGGGGTCTTCCTCGGCCTGCCGGTGCTGTACGTGCTGTTCAGCAACGCCGTCAACGTCGGCATCGCCGGTGGGCTGATGGCCGCCAACGACCGCACCGCTTTGTTCTTCGGGCTCATCCTCCCGCACGGGCTGCTCGAGCTGACCGCCGTCTTCGTCGCCTGCGGGCTGGGCCTGAAGCTCGGTTGGACCGTCGTCGACCCCGGCAGTCGTACGAGGTCGCGGGCGCTCGCGGAGGAGGGCCGCGCCCTGGTCGCCGGGGCGCTCGGGCTCGCGCTGGTGCTGCTCGTCTCCGGCTTCCTGGAGGCGTTCGTGACGCCCTCGGGCCTGCCCACCTGGGCGCGGCTGACGATCGGTGTGACGGCCGAGCTGCTCTTCCTGGCGTACGTCTTCGGGCCCGGCCGCCGCGCGGTGCGGGCGGGTGTGACGGGTGACGTGGTGGGGGACCTGCGCGGCGACGTCAGGCCGGCCTCCGCCTAGAGTTGTCGCCGGCCCTCTCACCCCACGAACAGGCAGCACGGCACCTCCATGACGGACCAGCCCGGCATCGATCCGGCGCGCCTGCAGACCGTCCTCGACGTCCTGCGCGACCTCGACGACCTGCCGACGGGCCACCCGGACGCGGTGCGCATCCGGGAGGCGACGGCCGCTGTCTACAAGAGCGTGAAGATCCGGCGCCGCCGGGAGAAGCGTGAGCAGGTCCTGGCCAACGACGCCGCCGTCACCGCCGCCACCGCGACGGCCGCGCCGAGCCGGATCGACGACGAGACCCGCGGCCTCCCGATCGGTGAGGCCTCCGGAGCGCAGGTCGTCGGCACGCTCCTCAACCCCCGCTCCTGCTACGTCTGCAAGCAGCGCTACCGCGAGGTGGATGCGTTCTACCACCAGCTGTGTCCGAGCTGCGCGGAGCTGAACCACAGCAGGCGGGACGCCCGCACCGACCTCACCGGCCGGCGCGCCCTGCTCACCGGCGGGCGGGCGAAGATCGGTATGTACATCGCGCTGCGCCTGTTGCGGGACGGCGCCGACACCACGATCACCACCCGCTTCCCGCACGACGCCGTGCGCCGCTTCACCGCGATGCCCGACAGCGACCAGTGGCTGCACCGGCTGACCGTCGTCGGGATCGACCTGCGCGACCCGGCGCAGGTCATCGCCCTGGCCGACCGGGTCGCCGCGCAGGGCCCGCTCGACATCCTCGTCAACAACGCGGCGCAGACGGTGCGGCGCACCGCCGGGTCGTACGCCCAGCTGGTGGCGGCGGAGTCGGCGCCGCTTCCGGCCGGGCCCGGCCCGCGGCTGCTCGACCTCGGGCACGGCCCGCTGCAGCTCACCCGCGGCGAGCAGACCGCGCAGCACTCCTTCGACGCGCACAATCTGACCGCGCTGGCGCTCACCAGCGGTTCGGCCTCGCTGGACCGCGTGGCCGACGGCACGGCCATCGACGCCGGCGGTCTGGTCCCCGACCTCGACGCCGTGAACAGCTGGACCCAGCAGGTGCACGAGGTCGACGCGCTCGAGCTGCTCGAGGTGCAGCTGTGCAACGTGACCGCGCCGTTCGTTCTCGTCAGCCGGCTCCGGCCGTCGCTGGCCGCGTCGCCGGCCCGCCGCACGTACGTCGTGAACGTGTCCGCCATGGAGGGGCAGTTCGGCCGCGGCTACAAGGGCCCGGGGCATCCGCACACCAACATGGCCAAGGCCGCGCTGAACATGCTGACCCGCACCAGCGCGCGTGAGATGTTCGAGACCGACGGCATTCTGATGACCAGCGTCGACACCGGCTGGATCACCGACGAGCGGCCGCACCCGACCAAGGCACGGCTGGCGGACGAGGGCTTCCACGCCCCGCTGGACCTGGTCGACGGAGCCGCGAGGGTCTACGACCCGGTCGTGCGGGGCGAGGCCGGCGAGGACCTGTTCGGTGTGTTCCTCAAGGACTACTCGCCCGCCGCCTGGTGAGACCCCCAGCCGCCGGGATGCACCCCACCCGGCTGCGGCGCCGCCGGGTCGTACGGCGTACGGCTGAAGACGAAGGACCCGAGGTCCAGCGCGATCACGTCGCCGCCGGCCGACCGGACCGGCTGCAACAGCTCGCCGGCGTGGTAGCCGTCCAGCCCGATCCACCTGCCGTCGCCGCGCGCCCGGAAGCGGGTCGCCCGCCCGGCCCCGACCAGCCCCACCAGGTCCAGCAGCCCGTCGGCGCGCAGCCGCAACCCGTACGCGGAGGTGCCCCAGTACCAGGTGCCGACGAGCGAGAAGGCCTCCTGGTCCAACGATTTCGCGGCCGACCAGGTGGGGCCGAGCGCCGGCTCGGCCTCGCGCACCGTCGCGTGCAGGTCGGCCACCAGTGTGCCGTCCAGGCCGCTGGTCGCGTTGCACAGCACGACCGTGCCGAGATCCTCGTCGCGGTCGATGAACACCGACGCGAGGAAGCCGGGCATCGAGCCACCGTGTCCGACGAGGGTCCGGTCGCCCTGCCGAACCACCTGCAGCCCGAGGCCGTACGCCGACCAGGTCCGGGCCGAGGCGTCGACGCCTGACGGCTCGGCCATCTCTTCGAGCGTCGCGCCCGCGAGCACATCGCCGGTGTCGCCGAGCAGGAAGGCGGCGAAGCTGGCGAGGTCGGTCAGCGTCGCCCACAGCTGTCCGGCCGGTGCCAGCGCGCCGGCGTCCTCCTCCGGCTCGGGCAGCAGCGTGTCCGCCCACGGGTGCACGGCGAAGCCCTGCGCCGCCCGCCCCGATGGCCGCGGCGTGGTGCGCGACATGCCCAGCGGCAGCAGGACCTCCTCGCGCACGACCTCGGCCCACGGACGGTGCCGCAACCGGGCGACCACCTCACCCAGAGCGCCGTAGCCGAGGTTGGAGTAGTGGAAGCGCCTTCCCGCGGGATGTTTCACGTCGTCCGCCGACAGCGCGAGCCCGTCCCACGGCGGTCCCGGCACCCTCTCCCACCACTGGCCGGGGCTTTCCGCACGCAGTCCCGCGCCGTGTGCGAGCAGCTGGCCGACCGTCCGGTCGCCGAACGGCGTGCCCGGCAGGTGCCGGTCGAGCGGGTCGTCCAGTCCGAGCAGCCCCTCGTCGCGCAGCCGCAGCACGGCAATTGCGGTGACCGTCTTGGTGATGGAGCCGAGCCGGTACTGCACGTCGTCGTGCGGCTCCTGGACGGCGCCGCGCGCCGCCGACCAGACGAGAGCCCCCTCGCGGACCACCCCCGTCAGCAGTGAGGGCACCCGGCTGTCGCGCTGGGCCCGCGCAGTACGGGCGAGAAGGATGCGGGAGGTGGTGGGGAGCAGGGCGGTCATGGCCGCCGACGGTAGCGGTCAGAGCTTCATCCTCGGGCCGTCCATGGTGGTGCGGCGCGTTGCCATGCGCAGATGTCCTGCGGCAGATGTCCTGCGGCTCGGGAGAATTGAGGGGATCCGGGGTCGCCGCAGGAGTGCAGTTCGCATCGGCGTCGAGCGGACGGACCCACCCGGTCATCGCCGCATTGGTTCCGAGCACCAGTGGGTGCCGGCGATCGTCGGAATGGGTGGCACCGAGATCGCCCACCTGCATGGGTTTCCGCGGGGCTTGCCGATCGGGCTCTGCCAACCACCCGGACTCCGCAGCTACTGGCCAGCGTCTTGCCCAACTGGCCTCCCGACGCGACGGCCGGCGATTCTCCGGTGTCCAGCGGGCCCGGTCACTCACCTTCGACAGGATCCAGGATCGGCTACGGAGCCGATCGGACCGGACCACTCCGTGCAGATCTGGGCCTGAAAAGGTGGCCTTGGGTTCAAGGGATCGTCGCAACACCCTGATCGGATAGGGGTGTTGCCATGGC